>JAKAOE010000425.1 GCA_021823305.1 Acidobacteriota bacterium | reverse complement strand
CGGGCTGCAGGGATTCGATCGTAACGTCCGCCGTGCGGGCATAAGCCAGCAACGCCCGCAAAGCCGCGCTTTCCGCCGCGCCGGCATCGCGCTTAAGGCCCGCGGCGCGACATTGGCGCCAGGCGCGCTGTATGCGGGCGCGGTTCCGCAGCAGGCTCGCCTCACGCGTCAGCTCCAGCCGCGCCCGAGCCGTGCGGCGCGTCAGTTGTCCCGACATGGCGACATAGGGCACGACCAGATACCGATCGAATAACAGCAGCACCACCAGGGCCGCGGTGACCAGGGCGATGATTTTTTCCCGCTTCGTCAGAACCACGATTCACCCCGGGGCCCGAAATTTAAACGCGATGGAAAATTCGTACTGGCGGCTGCCGGGGTTGACCTGGCGCACATCCACCACCGCCACATTGGTGAAACCCGCCGCGGCGGTGAGGCGCCGGCGCAGCTCCAGCACCTGCCGCTGATTGGCGGCCCGACCGGCCAGCTCGTCAGGTTGATGCGTCCGCAGGATCAGGCTGGTGGCATAGATGGAGCCGTCGGAGGGGAAGGCGTTGGTCAGCGCCCGGAAGCAGGCCAGCAACCGGGGTGCGCCGCTATGCCAGTTCCGCACAAAATTCAGACGGGCCAGGGCGGACCGGGCTTGTTGAGCCTGCGGCCGCAGGGCCGCCACCTTCGCCTGCAGCGCGGCGAGATTCGCCTGACGCTGGTGCAGGTTATAACCCGCAGCGGCCGCCGCCAGCAGCACCGTGGCGCCCAGGGCCGTCGCCCAGGCCATGCGCCGCCGGTTCCTCCGCTGGGGAGGCGGGGCCAGGCGCGAACGCAGAAAGTTCACCGGTAATCTGCCGGTGATTCCGGCGAGCGCCACCGCCGCCGCGGGCGCGAAAGGCTGCTCCGGCGGTTCGCCGGTGGGCAGCGGTTCCTCCCAACATGGCGCGGTGACGGACGTTCCCAGCCGCTCCTGCAGCGCCGCGCCGAGATTTTGCGGCGCTGGGCAGCCGTCCCAAACGATCACCGGCCAGGGCGCCCCCTCCGTCGGGTGGCCGGCCAGGATTCTTCGGATCTCCGCGGCCAAAGACCCAACCAGTTCTTCGGGCGCCGCCGGAGCGGCCTGGCGCAACAGCACCGGTCTACCGCCGTGCTGGAGGCACAATTCCACGCCGCGCGGTGTCGCGCTGACCACCAGGGCGTCACCGGCGGCCCCGGGCGTCACGGCGGCCAGGGCCGGCATGGTCGCGGTGACCGCGCGCAGCCGCAGATGGGCGGCCGCCGCCACCTGACGGCACTGTTCAACGACTGTGCGGCTCGTCGCGACGAGCAGCACGGCGGCTGCGGCGTCGTGGTGGAGTGGGCCGGCGAAGTCCACCACGAACGTTTGGGCATCGCTGGCGAAGGCGTTTTCGGCCTGAAGGCGCAGGCTGGCCAGGGCCAGGTCCGCCGCGGCCGGCGGCAGATCGCAACGCCGCGTCACGAGCAGGCGCGCGGCCAGACCAAGAATCGCGTCGCGCGTGCCCAGGCCCTGCTGCCGCAGAAACTCGCCCAACGCCGCGCCCAATTGCGCCGGCTGGGCCAGTCCCACGCCGGGTGGAAAGACGAACGCGGCCGCGCCCGACATTTGGCGCCGTCCGCCGTTGCCGGGCGTCACCTCGGCGAGCAGCGCACGATCCCGTTCCAGCGCTATGCCGAGCACTTTTTGCGGCCGGCGTCGCCTCATAACGATCCCTCCTGCCCGGGCGACATCATCCCCGGAAACGCCGGAGTAGTAGCCGTGATCGGCGGCGGTTGGCCGGCGCGCAACGCCTGCCGAATCGCCGCCGGCAAGGGCCAGCCATCGCTGGTTACATCCTGGCGGTAAATGATCCGGGAGTTGGTGGAGCTACCGTTGCCCGCCTGGATGAGAATACGGCAGCGGTCATACGCGCGGGCGTGGGAAGTCACGGCGACGATGTCGGCGGAATAAATGGTGGATTCTCCGGTGATGTAGTCACCCAGAGCGTTGGTCAGGGAGGCGCGGAGTTCCGGCAGGGTTACCAGCCACGCCAGATTGGTCGGATCCGTGGTGGATTGCAACTGCGCCTGGCGCTGGGTGAGGATGGTGGATACCAGGTTGGGATTGTTCCGCAGGCCGGGCAAGCAGGCCAGCACTTCAGGCGGTGCGGTCATGATATTGACCTTCAGCGATCCGCCGGCGGTCAGATGGGGATAGACTTTGGTAAATTCGGCGGGCGTTAACCCCGAGGCGTAATAGAAGGCGAAAACGTTGGCAAAGCGGGTTGGCCCCCGGAAGGTAACAATCCGGCGGAGAATCTGGTTGGCCCGGCCGGCGCCCAGCTGGCTGGTAAGCACCTGGCGTAATTGCGCTTCATTTACCGGGTTGACATTGGCGATCGGCGGACTGCCCGTGCTGCTGCCACCGCCGACGTCGGCGGGCAGAGCGGTGACGAAGGGAAACAATCCCCGCGGGCTGGCAGGGGTGCTGCTCAGCGCCAGGCCCAGGCTGCCGGTGTTGGCGCCAGTCTGCATGGCCTGCAGTTCGGAAGAGTTGAGCACACCGGTGTGGTCGGTGTTATAGCCGTACAGCACGAACGGGGTGAAGCCCTGCACCAGATACAGTTCGTCGACGGATTCGAACGGCGCCTGCTTCGCCCGGTAGGGATCGGGCAAGGTTTCATAGTATCCATTGCCTGCGCCCAACCCGGTGGGATCGACGCCGCCACGCCAGACGATAATCGACGCGGCCATTTGCGGCGTCACGCCGGGCAGCCATTGGAGCATATTGGAGCTGGCTGTGTTCAGGTTCAGCTTGCTGAGTTCGTCGGTCAGGCCGAAG
>JAKAOE010000424.1:2046-2836 GCA_021823305.1 Acidobacteriota bacterium | reverse complement strand
GGGCGTGTGCACGGTGCCGTCGCTGTCCACGCGCATCTGGGGAGCGTCGAGCTCGGGATCGCCGAACACCGTCATCGCCAGCACGTCGTTCGGCCCCACCACGTAGCTTGCCGGCACCACCGTGCTCAGCGGCGCCAGCGCCACCGCCGCCGCGCTCTGCGCCCCCAGCCGCGGCGCCGCCCCCGCCAGCCCCAGCGCCGCCAGCGCCGCCGCCGCCGTCCAGGCGCTCATTCGATACGCGGCAACCCGGAGACACGCTGAGCGCCAGCGGGCGTCCGTTGCCGCGGATCGAAGCTCGGCCACAGCCCGACCAACGGGAGGGCGTCCCAAGTCAGGGGTGGCCGTGCCACTCACGGCCGTTCCCCCGTCTTGGCCGCCAGCTCGCGTTCGCCGTAATAGCGGGCGTAGTGGTCGTGGTAATAGGAGTAGTAGGGCGACAGCGAGCTGCTCACCTGGTTCAGCACCAGCCCCAGCACCCGCGCCCGCACCCGCTGCAGCGGCTGCAGCGCCGCGTGCACCACCTCGCGCGGCGTCTTGCCCGCGCGCGCCACCAGCAGCGTCGCCTCCACCGCCGTCGCCACCGAAACCGCGTCGGCGAAGCCCAGCACCGGCGGGCTGTCCAGCACCACATAGTCGAACTCCGCCGTCAGCGCCGCCAGCACCTGCGGCAGCATGGTCGCCAGCAGTTCGCCCGGGTTGGCCACCGCCGGCCCTGCCGGCATCACGTACAGCCGCTCCACCGTGGTGGCGCGGAAGCTGTCTTCCAGCGGCGCCGACTGCCGCAGCACGT
>JAKAOE010000424.1:0-2036 GCA_021823305.1 Acidobacteriota bacterium | reverse complement strand
TCGCCAGCCCGATGTGGTTGTTCATCTCGAACAGCCGGTGCAGCGTCGGCCGCCGCACGTCGGTGTCCATCAGCAGCACCTTGGCCCCGTGCAGCGCCAGCGCCACTCCCAGGTTCGCCGCCAGCACCGACTTGCCCTCCTGCGGCTGCGCGCTGGTGATGCTCAGCGTCCGGAACCCCTGCGGCGCCGCGTACAGCACCGCCGTGCGCAGCATCAGGACGGATTCCGCGAAGGCCGAGCGCGGCGTCGCGTCCGGCCCCGCCGCCGCCTGCTCCGCCAGTTCCACCAGATGCTGCTTGTCGGCGATCACCGGCAGCGCCCCCAGCAGCGGCAGGCGCAGGTACTGCTCCACCGTGTCCGGGGTGGTGAAGCTGCGGTCCAGGGTGCCCGCCAGCACCGCCAGCGCGCAGCCGCCGAACAGGCTGAAGAGCAGCGCCAGCACGACGTTGATCCGCACATTGGGGTAGACCGGGGCGTAGTTGGGCGTGGCCGTATTGGTGATGCGCAGCCCCGAGTCGCTCAGGCTGGCGGTGAGCTGCTGCTGTTTGATCTGCGCCTGCAGGTCGTTGTACAGCTTCTGGTCGGCGTCCAGGCCGCGCTTCTGGGTGCGGTAGTCCAGATCCTTGAGGTTGAAGTTCTGCATCACCGTGCGCGCCGCCGCGAGCTGCTTCGCCACCAGTTGCTCCCGGTTGCGTGCCCGCCGGAATTGGATGTCGATTTGCGCTTTGGTGCTGGCGATGGCGGTGTTCAACTGCGCCCGGGTGTCGGCCACCGCCTGCTGCGCCGCCTGGTAGGCGGGGTTGGCCGCCCCGCGCGTCGCCTTCACCGTGTCGAAATGCAGCACCGCCTGCCGCCAGGCGGTGTAGCTCGGCCGCAGCGCCGCCCCGTCGTCGCTCGCCAGCAGCGTGTCGGTGAGGTTGCCCGAGCGCAGTATGTTCTCTTCCGCCTGGTACTTGGTCAGCGTGCCTTGGGCCGCCAGGTAGCTGGCGTTGAGCGAGTTCAGCGTGGCGTTCTCCAGGCTGCTTTGCGCGTCCGGGTTG
This sequence comes from Acidobacteriota bacterium, assembly GCA_021823305.1. Lineage (GTDB taxonomy): Bacteria > Acidobacteriota > Terriglobia > Terriglobales > SCQP01 > SCQP01. Next base: position 996 of record JAKAOE010000424.1, on the reverse strand, counting down.
AGGATGTTGTTCTTCAGTTGGTAGGCGGTCAGCGCCGCCTGCTCCCGCTCCACCCGTGCGCTTACGTCGGTGAACTGCTGTTGCATGAAGTGCAGCAGGTCGTTCTGCTCCTGTTGCCGGGTCTGGAATTCGTGGAAAATGAGCGCGTTGGCGAGCGCGTTGGCCACCGTCGCCGAGGTCACCGGGTTGCGCGACTGGAAGTGGATGTTGATGTTGTGCGTGTTTCCCGGCGAGTCGGCGCGCATCCGGCTCTGGATCAGCGCCACCAGCGCGTCGTCGCGTGCGTCCGGATCGGCCGTGGTTGGCGTCACCGCCGCGCGGGTGGGGGCCGAGGGCGGCAGCAGGCCGGGGTCGCGGTTGAGGTGGGCGTTGTGGATCGCGTCCAGAATCACGCTGCGCTGCGCCACATCCATGACTTCCGTCTGGATGATGGTGGTGGGGTCGAAGGCGGGGTTGTTGTTGGCCTCCGCTGCCAGCGCCGGCGCCTTGAAGTCCACCCGCAGCGTCACCACCGACTCATACCGCTTCGGCAGTTTCAGGGTATACAGCCCCACCCCGACCGTGATCGCCGCCGCTGCCACCAGGATCTTGTAGAGATGGCGGCGGATCTGGGTCCAGTAGAACGACAGCGGCAGTCCGGCGTCCTCCGCCGCGATTGCCGCGTCGTGCGCCCCGTAAGGATAAAGTGCCCCCGCGCCCGGCGCCCCGAAGGCGTTTCCGCTGCCCACCCAGGTGGGCGGCGGTGCGAGCGGGGGTGCGGCGCCCCCGCCCGCGGCCGGCGCGTTGGACGCCCCCGCCGCCCGCTGCTGGGCGTCGCTGGCGCGCCGCCGCCACCCGATCACCGGCGCCGGCGCCGCTGCCCCGCCCCGCCCGTTATGGCCCAGCGGCATCGGTTGTGCCGCTTCTCCGTGCCGCCGCCGCGGCCCCGCCTGGCTGCCGCCGCCCATGGAGCCCGCGTTCCGGTCCGCCCCCGCCACCGCTGCGGACACCAGCACC
>JAKAOE010000423.1 GCA_021823305.1 Acidobacteriota bacterium | reverse complement strand
TGGTGCCCCAGTTATTGCCGCCGTAGATCACCTGTTCGCTGGCGCCGGTGCCCGCCGCGACCGCCTTCACCGTGGGCACCTGGCGCAGGATCGCCTGTTCGTCGCTGTAGACCAGGGTCTTGGTCTGGCCCCAGCCGAGATGCACGGCGCCCGGAGCCCACGGACTGCCGGCTTGGACGATCAGCAGGTTGCTGCCCATGCCGGCGATGCGCTGCTGCACCTGCTGGCTGGCGCCCTCGCCCACGCCCACCATGGCGATGACGGCGCCCACGCCGATGATGATGCCCAGCATGGTGAGCACCGAGCGCATTTTGTTGCGGGTGAGGGCGCGCAAGGCAACGCGGACGATCGAGGCGAAATCCATAAGCTCTTCCCTATCGGGTTGGATGGTCCGCCGGCGGCCGCGGTTCCGTAAAAGACGCGGCGCGGGCGGGTTTACTCAAAACGCAACGCCTCGATCGGGTCCAGCCGCGCCGCCTTCTGCGCCGGGTAGTAGCCGAAGAAAATGCCGATGCCGGCGGAGAACAGCGCCGCCACAATTATAGACAAAATGGACACATCCACCGGCCACTGGGCGATGCTCGAGATCAGCCAGGAGGTCATCAGCCCGAGCAGGATGCCGATCAGGCCGCCGAGCGCCGACAGCACCAGCGCCTCGATCAGGAATTGGCGGTGGACGTCCGCCTCGGTGGCGCCGACCGCCATGCGGATGCCGATCTCGCGCGTGCGCTCGGTGACCGAGACCAGCATGATGTTCATGATGCCGATGCCGCCCACCAGCAGCGACACGCTGGCGATGGAGGCGAGCAAGATGGTCATGATACCGGCGGAGGCGTTGGCCACGTCGGCATAGGCGGCGAGATTGCGCACGGCGAAATCATCGGGCTGGCCCGGGCGGATGCGGTGGCGGCTGCGCAGCAGGTCGGTGATCTCCTCCTGCGCCGCGTCGGAGGCGGCGTTGGAGACGGCGGAGACGGCGATGTTCTGCAGCCAGTAGTTGCCGCTGAGCTTTTTCAACAGGGTGGTGAAGGGGATCATGACGATGTCGTCCTGATCCATGCCGAAGCCGGACTGGCCTTTGGGCAGCAGCGTGCCCACCACCTTGAAGGGCAGGTTCTTGATGCGAATCTGCTTGCCGACCGGGTCCTGGCCGTCGGGGAAGAGGTTTTCGACCACGGTGGCGCCAAGGACGGCGACGTTGTTGGCGTCGGTGACGTCCTGGCGGGTGAAACTGGTGCCTTGGTCGAAGTCCCAATTGCGGATGGGAAAATAGCTGGGCTCGGTGCCGGTGATGTGGGTGGCCCAGTTGTTGGCATCGTAGACGACCTGGGCCTGATAGTTGGTGCCGGCGGCGGCGGCGGCGACGGTGGGGACTTGGGCGAGGATGGCCTGTTCGTCGGAGTACTGCAGGGTCTTGGTGGCGTTCCAGCCGACGCGCACCACGCCGGCCTGATGGCTGCCGGACTGGACGAAGAGCAGATTGCTGCCCATGGCGGCGATGCGGGCCTGGACCTGCTCGCTGGCGCCCTGGCCGACGCCGACCATGGCGATGACGGCACCCACGCCGATGATGATGCCCAGCATGGTGAGCACCGAGCGCATCTTGTTGCGCAGCAGGGCGCGCATGGCGACACGCAGAATCGACACGAGGTCCATGATCCTTTATAGCGTCAAACCGGGGGCCAAGGTTACAGCCCGGCAGGGATAATTTTGGGCGCCCCGAACGGACGGATGTGATTGAGGATGAATGGGTTAGGGCGGCATGAGCGGAGACGGGAGACCGGGTGAGGCGATAATGGCGGCATGGCGTTGCAATTCACACGATCGTGCCGGGAAGATGCGATGGAGCTGTTCCGGTATTACCAGCGGATGGGGGAGGCGGCGATGGCGCAGTTGAGCGACGAGCAGCTCAGCGTCGCGCTCGACCCGGAGATGAATTCCATCGCCCAGATCGTGAAGCACATGGCGGGCAACATGCGCTCGCGCTGGACGGGGTTTCCCGACGCCGATGGCGAGAAGCCGGACCGCAACCGGGACAGCGAGTTCGAGGCGCCGCCGGCAGGGCGCGCGGCGGTGATGGCGTCATGGAACGACGGCTGGGGGCGGGTGTACGCGGCACTCGAGCCGCTCACGGATGCGGACATGGGGCGCACGACGCGGATTCGCGGCGAGGCGCACTCGTTCACGCAAGCGGTGCACCGGCAGGTGGCGCACTACGCCTATCACGTGGGCCAGATCGTGTTTCTGGCGAAGCACTTGAAAGGCGCAGGGTGGAAGAGTTTGAGCATTCCGCGTAAAGGCTCGGCGGAGTTCAACCGGAGGGTGGAGGCGGGGGAGGCAAGCCAGCGGTAGGCGCCCGGCTGGGTCAGGCCAATTCGGCGCGGGCGAAGGCCGCCAGAATCTCTTCTTCCGAGGGCGGCGCGAGGAAGACTTCGGGGCGGGGGTAGCCGACGGACCGGACGGCGGCAGCGACAGCGGTGGAGTCCGGTTCGGCGCGGCGCATTTCGAGGCGGGGACCGAGCAGGAGCCAGTAGGCGCCGGGGTGGCCGAAGGGCATGCCGACGCTGCCGGCGTTGACGACGCGGGTTGCGCCGACGTTGCGGTCGAACTGCATGTGGGTGTGGCCGCAAACCACCAGGTCCGCACGGGCGGGGTCGAAGACGGGGCGGAGCTTGGCCTCATCGGTGAGGCGGGTGAAGACCTCGTTGCAGTGCCGCGGAGTGGCGTGGCAGAAGAGGACGTCACCGATGCCTGGGATGGCGCGGCGGAGGGTGAGGGGCCAGCGCTCGAACTCGCGCAGAGAGCCGGCGTCCAAGCGGCCGGCGCACCAGCGGACG
>JAKAOE010000422.1 GCA_021823305.1 Acidobacteriota bacterium | reverse complement strand
CGGAATGCGCGCCGCCAGCGCCGCCGGGGCGATCCTCTCCTCCACCGTGAGCCGCGCGCCGAAGCGCACGCGCTCGATCTCCAGGTAGGCGCGCGCCAGATCGAGCTCGTCGCGCAGCGCCACCAGCCGCGGCTCTCTCCCCTGCGCCAGCGACGAGCGCAGGAACTCGCCGAGCCGCGCGCACATGGCGCGCGCCCCCTCCGGGTCGGAGGCCGCCAGCGCCGCGATCGAGTTCAGGCTGTTGTAAAGAAAGTGCGGATTGACCTGGGCGCGCAACGCGCGCAGTTCGGCCTCGCGCGCCAGCAGCCGCGCCGCCGCGGCGCGGCGCTCGGCCTCGCCCGCGCGCTCGATCGCCAGCGCCAGGTAAAAGCCGGCGGCGGTGAGCAGGTACAACAGCGCGCCCGCCGCGCCCGCCAAGGGCGCCAGGCCGGCGTGCGTCGGCCAGCCCCAGCTTGCCGCCAGCAGCCGCGCCAGCCCGGCCCACAGGCCGCCCGCCAGCGCCGCGGCGGCGAACTGCGAAACGATCGCCCGGCCGGGATGCGGCCGCAGCGGCAGCACCCGGCAGAGGAACCGCACCCCCAATCCCGCGGCAGCGAACACCAGCGTCAGCGCCGCCGCCAGCGCCAGCGCCTGCGGCGGGCGGTAGCCGGCGCCCGTCGCCAGCAGCAGCGCCAACAGCCCGGCCGCCGGAATCCAGGCGGCGAGATACCAGGCCGCGCGCCCGGCGGGCGACGCCAGCGCCGCGCCTTCGCCGCTTCCCTCCGCCATCAGTTCTTAACCACCACGCCGCCAAAAAAGGTCGTGCCCTGGATGATCAGCCGCTTCGAGCCCGGCGCCGGCGGATCCTGATGCGTCTCGTCGGAATAGCCGCCGAACAGCCCCTGGCCCCGCATGTCAATGATCCAGGAGGTCGGGACCGTGATCTCGCCGCCGCCGAACACCGCCGCGATGTCGAGCACCGCGGTCTCGCCGGCGATTTGCGCCTGCCGCAGGTCGAGCTGAAAGCCTCCCATGACGGCGTTGATCCGCCCGCCGCTGAAGTTCTGCGCATTGATGCGGCGCTGGAAGCCGCCCAGGACCGCGTCCGCGTCCAGCTTGCCGGCGTCGTCTCCGGAACCGCCTGCCGCGGACCCCGGCGCGGCCGCGCTAAACGATTGCCAGTCGCCGTCGCGCCAACGCCGGTAGCGCCGCTCGCGCCAGTATCGCCGCCGCTCCCAGCCGCCGGTCAGCATGGAAATGCCGAGCAGGATCAGGATCACCGGCCAGAGCCGCGACAGGTCGTAATGCCACAGCCCCAACGGCGCACCGATCATAGCCACGCCGAGCACGACGAAGACCGCGCCCAGCCCCGACCGGCCCCGCCCCAGCAGGTTGACGCCGAAGAAGATGAAGACGAACGGCCAGATGAACTCCCAGGCGCGATGCGCCGCAATGAAGTGATATTGCGACAGCAGAAAGACCACGCCCATCGTGATCAGCAGCAGCGGCACAAACAGCGACCGGCCGCAGATATAGCGCCGCGGACGCCACCCGGCGTCGCCGGGCGTGGCATTCGGTGAATCGTTGACGGTTCCCATACTCACCCTCCAACGCCACCGTAACCCCGCCGCGGCCGGAGCGCGCCGCCCAATCGGCCAACCGGCGCTCCTTACCGGCGAACGGACGCTTCGCGCTCCAGTTCCGCCCGATTCCACTTGCCCAACTCGGCGGCAGCCAGGTAGGTGGATTCCAGAAACGCCATCAGCGCCGCCGCCGGATCGGCCGCCCGCCGCACTTCTTCGTAGCGCAGCAGGTATTCGCCGAATTGCGTGCTATAGAATGCCGCCGGCGGCCGGATCGCGGCGTTTTTGAACCCCTCCGGCTCCGGCGCGGCGTAGGCGTAGTACGCCGGCTCGGGAAAGTCGTCGCTGCCCGGCCAGAACCCCACGCTCGCCACTTCGTGCGAATAAGCTTCGCGCGTCACCGCATCCGCGCCCGGCCGCTCCGGCGCCCGCCGCCCCGAAAAGCGCGTCACCGCCAAATCCATGCTCCCCCAGAACAGATGCACCGGGCTGCACTTGCCGATGAAGCCGGTGCGAAACTGGCTGAAGACGCGCTCGCTCTGGATGAGAACGCGCCACCAGCGCCGGATGGCCTCCAGGTCGCAACTGGCGTGCTCCTCGTCCTGATCGAAGCGCACCGGGTTGGGGATCTCCACCGGCATGGGCCAGATCGTCACCGCGATCCCCAGTCCCGCGAGCGCCGCCAGAAACTCGCGCTCGAACTCCTTCACCGTGCACGGCCGCATCGCCAGCGCGGCTGCCTTGCCCACACTGGTCGCCACCCGCACCTCGCCCGCCGCCACGTCGAAGACGATCTCGAACACGCCTTCGCCCCCCGGCAGCGGTATCGCCGAACTGGTCAGCCCGCGCGCGTTGACGTAAAACGTCGCCTGCCAGAAGTGATTGATGTGCGGGCTCAGCGCCAACCGCACCTTGCCCGCGATCTGCAGCCAGCGGTGCAGCGTGGCGCAGGTTGGCGCCCAGGAGGGATACGAAAGTTCGGGCCACGCCGCAGCGGCCATGCCTCATGGTATATCACCGCTTCGCGCGGGCATGGCTCAGGCGGTGGCCGGGGCCCACTCGACGACTTCCTTGATCGCGCCGTCGGCGGGGTGATTGGGCGCGGCGATGAACTGCTCGGGGGTGTGGTGGTGGGTGACCAGCCCGGCGACGTGTGTGCCCCAGCGCAGCCGCGCCACCGCGAGGTCGTCCACCGCCATCTGGAAGTGCCCGCGCGCGGCGTTGACGCTGCCCGCCATCACCTGGTTCACCAGCACCAGCCGGCGCAGCAGCTCGGCGCCGGG
>JAKAOE010000421.1 GCA_021823305.1 Acidobacteriota bacterium | reverse complement strand
CATGGCGATGCTGCTCCTGCTGGCGGCGGTCGAGTCGGTGCTGGCCGCGGCCGCGAGCCGCAAGTGGTGGGGGCGCGCCAAACGGCGCGCCTGGTACGCCGTCCTGATCGTCATCGTCGTCTTCGGCCTCTGGGCGCGCTGGGGCGTGTTACGCCAGCCGGTCCCGCCCGCCATGGCCCGTCTTGTGACGCTTGCGCCCGCCCGCGGCCTCGCCCCCGGCGCGGTGGTCGCCGGCTCGCTCGCCTATACCGACTGGGCCGCCATCGCCAACGGCGCCCGCCCGCTCAGCGGCTTCACCGTGATCAGCGATCCCTCGCTCACCGACGCCCAAGTCGCCGCGCGCTGGGCGCTCAACGCCTGGCTGCTGCAACAGCCCGATGCCGCCACCCCCGCCGGCATCACCCGCTTCCTCCGTCGCCAGTTCGGCCCCATCCCCGCCGGTCCTGCGAGCGAAGACTCGCCCGTCATGGACGCCGCCGCCCGCGCCCGCCTCGGCGCCCTCGCCGCCGCCGCCTATCGCTCCGTCGCCCGCGCTCCGCTCGCGGCTCTCCGCCGCTGCCGCGTCGCCGCGCTGGCGTTGCCGCCCGGCGCGCAGCCGCCTTCCGTCTCCGGCCTCCGCTGGCGACCGCTTCCCGCCGGCCCCGGCTGGAACCTTTGGGCGCCCGTCCTGCCGCGGAATTAGCGCGCCCGGCCCGCCGCTCGCTTATTTCCCGGCGACGATCCCGCTCAGGTGATGCTGTTCCAGCAGCGTGTTGAACGCCGCCAGCGCTCCCGCCTGGAACTGCCGATACTGCTGTTGCAGCCCCGCCAGGTCCTGCCGGAATTCGTTGTTCACCGCCACTTGCTGATCGGTGGGCCCGAGGTCGCCGCCGACCGAGCCGCCGCCGGGGTTGCCGTCGAGCTCGGAGATCAGCCAGGCCATGCGCCCGTAGAGCTGCATCGGCTCGCGGAACGCGTCCTCGCCGCGCCCGGTGTTGTGGATGTCGATCAGCTTGCCTTCGAGCGCCTCGGTCGCGGTTTCGAACGTGCGCGCCGCGGCCAGCACGGATGCGTCCGCCGGGCCTTGCGCCGCCAGGAACGCCTCCCGGTCCTCGGTCTGCTTGCGCACCCACTCCAGGCTGTTGATCATGCCCACCGCGGTGTCGAGCTGGCCCCTCACCTCGAGCAGGAAGTTCACCTGCGCCGCGATTGAGGCCGGCGTGCCCGGCGAACCCGGATCGGCGAGCACCTGCACCGGCGCCGTCAGCGTCTGCCCGGCTGCCTTGAGCGTGACCGTGTAGGTTCCCGGAACCACGATCGGCCCCGCCGCCGGCACGCGGATGCCGTAGGCGCCGAAGCGCCGGTGCGGATCCACCCACGGCTCGCCCGGCGGCGAGGTCTGGAACATGGGCGGCTTGGACGATTCGTAGCGCAAATCCCAGTACACGCGGTTCAGCCCGGCGTGCCCGGCGGCGTGCAGCGTGCGGATGAGCTTGCCGTCCGCGCCCGCGATGGTGATCGTCACCCGCCGTTCCGGCGCCTGCAGCCAGAAGTTCAGGTCGGCGCCGTAGGGCGGGTTGGCGCCCATCAGGTAGAAGGGCGTCGCGCTCTCGCGCCCGTCGCCGGTCTCGCGGAACCGGTAGGCCGGCCGCGGCTGGAACAGGTACGCCGCCTTGCCCTCGCCCTGGTTCAGGTTGCGCAGCGCGGTGACGTCGTCCAGGATCCACACCCCGCGCCCGTACGTGCCCGCGATCAGGTCGTTGAAATGCGGCTGCAGCGTCAGCCAGTGCACCGGCGCCGGCGGCATGTTGTTGCGGATCGAGGTCCACGACTCGCCGTCGTTCCAGGTGACGTAGACGGCGTTGTCGGTGCTCAGGTAGAGCATGCCCTTGCGTACCGGGTCGGCGACGATGGCGCGGGTCGAGCTGTTCATCGTCTTCGGAATCGAGCCCGTGATCAGCTTCCAGGTCTGCCCGTAGTCGTCGGTCTCGTAGACGTAGGCGTTGTAATCGCCCAGCCCCTGGTAGTTATAGGAGACGTACGCCGTGCCCGCGTCGAACGGCGAGGGCGCGATCGCCCACACCGTCCCCCACGGCTTCAGCCCGGGGATGTTCTTGCTCACCTCGGTCCAGTGCGCTCCGCCGTCCTGCGTCAGGTACACCAGCCCGTCGTCGCTCCCGGTCCAGATTTCGCCCGCCTTCACCGGCGAGGGCGCGATCGCGTACAGCGTGGCCGCGTTGAAGGTCACCAGGTCGTCGTGGACGATGCCGCCGGAGCTGCCCTCGTGCGCCCGGTCGTTGGTGGTGAGGTCGGGGCTGATCACTCTCCAGCTCTGCCCCGCGTCGTCGGTCTCGAACACCACCTGCGCGCCCACGTAGACGCGGTTGTGGTCGAAGGGCGAAATCGCCAGCGGGAAGCTCCAGTGCCAGCGGTACTTCATGTCGCGCGGCGCCCACCCCAGCCCGCTCACCGGCCAGGCGGTGACGTCGCGCACCATGCCGGTGGCGAAGTCGATCCGGTCGATGCGTCCGTTGTCGCACCCCGACCACACGATGTTGGGGTTGGTCGGGTCGGGCGTGGCGAAGCCGTCCTCGCAGCCGCCGGTGGACTGCCAGTCCTCCAGCGTGATGCCGCGCCCGCCCAGGCTGCGGCTCGGCCCCCGGAACGAGCTCTTGTCCTGCAGGTTGCCCATCACGTGGTAGGGAATCGCGTTGTCCGCGGTGACGTGGTACACCTGCCCGATCGGCAGCACGAAATGCTGGTAGGTCACGCCGTGATTCAGGCTGACGCTCAGCCCCGAGTCGTTCGCCACCAGGATGTGGCTGGCGTTGGTCGGGTCGATCCAGACCTCGTGGTTGTCGCCGCCGGGCGAG
>JAKAOE010000420.1 GCA_021823305.1 Acidobacteriota bacterium | reverse complement strand
GAGCGCGAGCTGGAGGAACCGCGCCGGCGGCTCGAGCTGGAGCTGGGGGAAGCCCCGTTGGATCTGGCCTATCCCTTCGGCGGCCCGGCCGATTGCGACGAGGTGGCCCGCTCCGCCGCCCGGCGCGCCGGCTACCGCTCCTGCTTCAGTTGCCACGGCGGCCTGATCGCCGCCGGCGACTCGCCCTACCGCCTCAACCGCATGTCCATCAGCCCGCGCTACCACGCCACGCCCCAGGCCTGGGCCCGTGCCTACACCCGCGCCCGCTGGCGCGCCTCCACCCGCCGCCCAGCGCCGGCGCACTGGTAGCCGCGCGGGGCGGCCCATCTCCCAGGCGCGATACACTTAGGGGTGGCCTCGCTGCGTAACATCGCCATCATTGCCCACGTGGATCACGGCAAGACCACGCTGGTGGACGCCATGCTGCGCCAAAGCGGCGTGTTCCGCTCCAACCAGCAGGTGGCCGAGCGCGTCATGGACTCCAACGACCTGGAGCGCGAGCGCGGCATCACCATCCTGGCCAAGAACACCGCCGTCTTCTACCACGACACCCGCATCAATATCGTGGACACGCCCGGACACAGCGACTTCGGCGGCGAGGTCGAGCGCGCGCTCAACCTGGTGGACGGCGTGGTGCTGCTGGTGGACGCCAGCGAAGGCCCGCTGCCGCAAACCCGCTACGTGCTGCAGAAGGCGCTGGAAAAGCGCCTGGCGCCGGTGGTGGTGCTCAACAAGATCGACCGCCACGACGCCCGGCCGGCCGAGGTGCTGAACGAGATCTACGATCTCTTCATTGACCTCGACGCCAACGAGGAGCAGCTCGACTTCCCCGTCCTCTACACCAACGCCAAGGTGGGCACCGCCTCGGTCCGCGCGGGCGAGCCGGGCACGGACCTGGAGCCGCTCTTCCGCGCCATCCTGGACGCCATTCCGCCCCCGGGCGGCGACCCGGACGCGCCGCTGCAACTGCAGGTGCTCAACCTGGACTACAGCGACTACCTCGGCCGCATCGCCATCGGGCGCGTCTTCCAGGGGTGCGCACGGGTGGGCGGCGAGGTGGCCATCGCCAAGCTGGACGGCTCGCTGGCCCGCACCAAGGTCACACGCCTCTACACTTTCCGCGGCCTGACGCGGGAGGAGACCGAAACCGTCGCGGCGGGCGACATCGTCGCCATCGCCGGCATGGAAGGCATCCAGATCGGCGAGACCATCACCGACGCCGAGCGGCCGGCGCCGCGCCCGCCGGTGCGCATCGACGAGCCCACGCTGGCGATGATCTTCACCGTCAACACCTCGCCGTTGGCGGGGCGCGAGGGCCAGTTCGTGACCTCGCGCCACCTGCGCGAGCGCCTGCAGAAGGAGCTGCTGACCAACGTCTCCATCCGGGTGGAGGACCAGGCGAACACCGACGCCTTCCGCGTCCTCGGCCGCGGCGAACTGCAGCTCGCCATTTTGATCGAGACCATGCGGCGCGAAGGCTACGAGCTGATGGTGGGCAAGCCCGAGATCGTGGTGAAGGAGGAGAACGGGCAGCGGCTGGAACCGCAGGAACTGGTGGTGGTGGACTGCCCCGAGGCCTACGTCGGGGCGGTGATCGAGGCGCTGGGCGCGCGGCGCGGCGAGATGGCGCAGATGGTCAACCACGGCTCCGGGCGGGTGCGCATGGAGTTCCGTATTCCGGCGCGCGGTCTGATCGGGCTGCGCGGCGTGCTGCTCACCGAGACCCGCGGCGCGGCCATGCTGCACTCGCTCTTCGCCGGCTGGATCCCCTTCCAGGGCGAGTTCGCCGCGCGGCCCACCGGGGCGCTGGTGGCCGACCGCGCCGGCCTCGCCACCACCTACGCCCTGAACAACATCCAGGAACGCGGCACGCTCTTCCTCGGGCCGGGCACGGAGATCTACGAGGGCATGATCGTGGGCGAGAACGCGCGCGAAGGCGACATGGACGTCAACGCCGCCAAGGAGAAGAAGCTGACCAACATGCGCGCCTCGGTGGCCGACGAGGCGATCCGCCTGGTGCCCTTCCACGCGCCCACGCTGGAGCAGGCGCTGGAGTTCATCGCCGAGGACGAGTACGTCGAGATCACGCCCAAGTCGCTGCGGCTGCGCAAGAAGATCCTGGCCGCCAACCGCCGGCCGAAACGCTGGAGCCCGGCGCGGGAGACGGTGAACTCTTGAAGGCGAAGCTGCGCGCCGCGGTGCTCATGGGCGGGCAGAGCGGCGAGCACGCGGTGTCGCTGGTGTCGGCGCGCGCGGTATTGGCGGCGCTCGACCGCCGCCGCTACGCGCCGGTCGCGGTGCTGATCTCGCCGCGCGGGCGCTGGAGCGCGCGCGGCCGCCCCCTGCCCAACCCCTGGGCCTTCCTGCGGCGCTGCGACGTGGTGCTGCCGATCCTGCACGGCCCCTACGGCGAGGACGGCACCATCCAGGGACTGCTGGAGCTGGCGGGCGTGCCCTACGTGGGATCGGGCGTGCTGGGCTCGGCGGCGGGCATGGACAAGGACGTGATGAAGCGCCTGTTCCTGCAGGCGGGCCTGCCGGTGGGGCCCTACCTGCGCGTGGACCGCCGCGAGTGGGAGCGCGCGCCGCGCGCGGTGGCCGCGCGCCTGGAACGCGCGCTGCGCTATCCGATGTTCGTCAAGCCCGCCAACATGGGCTCCTCGGTGGGGATCAGCAAGGCGCATGGCCGCGCCGAGCTGGGGCCGGCGCTGGCGCTGGCCTGCCGCTTCGACGGCAAGTTGGTGGTCGAGCAGGGCTTCGACGCGCGCGAGCTGGAATGCTCGGTGCTGGGCAACGCGGCGCCGGAAGCCTCCGTGCCCGGCGAGGTGATCGCCGGCCGCGAATTCTACGATTAC
>JAKAOE010000419.1 GCA_021823305.1 Acidobacteriota bacterium | reverse complement strand
CAACTGCCGCCGGGGGCGGCTTCAGCGGGCGAAGATCTCGAGCACCTGGTGGGCGAGCAGCAGCGTGGCGGGCTGGAGCAGGAAGCTGAGCACGAGGGCGCTGCCGGCGGTCCAGGCGCAGGCGGGCGCCCAGATGGCGCTGACAGTGCCGGCGGGGGGCGGCGGGGGAGCGAGCAGGCGCTCGATGCGGTCGGCGAGGTCGCGGCCGGAGGTGGCGGCGCCGGTGAGCGAGGAAGGGGCGAGGAAGGAGGCGGCGGGCGAGTCGAGGCGGGGGCCGGGGCCCATGCGCGCGACGGCGAGCAGGGCGGAGGCGAGGTGAAGCGAGCGATGGGCGTCGCCGGCGACGGCGCGGTCGTCGGCGGCCCACTCGGCGTAGCGCGCCCAGGTGGCTTCGAGTTGGGCGAGGCGGGCGCCGGGGGCGGGGGTGGCGACCAGCAGCAGGCGCTTGAGGTTGTCGCGGGCGCGGAGGTGGGCGCGTTCGTGGCCGAGGCCGGCTTCGAGCTGGGCGGGGCTGAGGCGCTCCCAGAGCGGGCGGGTGAGGATGAGCTGGGGGCGCAGGATGCCGGCGAGCGCCATCATGGGGCCGTCGCCGGGGAGCACCAGCACGCGGCTGCCGCCGGCGGCGCGGGGCTCGCCCTGGCGGCGGCAGGCGCGGCCGAAGCGCCAGGAGCGGAGCGCGGCCCAGCCCACGCGGCCGAGGGCCAGCAGCAGGAGGCAGGCGCCGGCCACGGCGGCGAAGAGCACGCCGAAGCCGAGGCGCTCGACGTCGCCGTGGGGCTCGAGCTGCATGTAGCTGGGGATGCACAGGCCGCCGACGGCGAGAGCCGCGAGCGCGAGCGGCAGCAGGCGCAGCAACAGCGCCTGGCGGCCGGCGCGGCGCGGCAGGGCGCCGGCGTGAGCCTGGATGTGGCGCAGGGCGGCGGGGCCGAGCAGGGCGGCGAGGGCCAGGCCGACGGCGTAGCTGAGCGCGCCGACGGAGAGGCAGAGGCAGGCGAGGCGGAGCCAGTAGGGCAGGAACAAGCTCATGCGCGCCTCCGGCGATAGGCGGCTTTCGCGGCCGGGCGGGCGTCACCGTCGAGGGCGCGGCGCTTGGCCTGGATGCGCTTCTCGAGCTGGTCGAGCAGGCCGACGTCGTAGGATTCGACCGCCTCGAGCAGGCAGGAGAGCATGGCCTCGCGGCCGAGGTGGGGGCCGGGCTGCGCGGGAGCGAAGAAGGCGCTGACCAGATGGCCGGCGCGGCGGCGCAGCCACTGGGCGCGGTCGAGGCGGGCGGCGTAGACGAAGGCGCGCTGGCGCTTGCGGCGCTCGAGCAAGCCCTTCTTGTAGAGCCGGTCGAGCGTGGTCATGACCGTGGTGTAGGCGAGCGGGCGGGGCAGGCGGGCGGCCACCTGGCGGACATCGGCTGCGCCGAAGCGCCAGACGACGTCCATAACGCCGGCTTCGAGCGGACCTAATTCGACCGCGTCCATGCTGTCGACATTTTATCAAACGCGGGGCCGGCCGTGGCTGCGCCACGGCACCCGCTGCTATGTACGGGCGGGGCCTACGCGGGTCCCTGGGAGCCCGCTCCGGCCCCGCCCTTGAGAGGGCGTCGCCCTACTCCGCCCCGCGCTTGCGGGCGCGAGGTCAGACTTCGTGGTGGTGGTGAGGGGCGTGCTCCGTATACCAGGCGCGGAGTTCGGTGTAGCGGGGGAGGCGGATGTGGACGGCGGGGAGGCGGGCGACGCCGCGGGCGGAGAGGCTGGCGCCGAACAGCAGCAGCAGGGCGCCGCAGTAGCCCCAGATGATGAGCGTGACGGGGATGGCGAGCGAGGCGTAGACGGCGGGGAAGTCGAGCCAGGGAAGCAGCAGCGGGAAGACGGTCTTGAAGATTTCGGCGGCGATGCCGGTGTAGAGGGCGGCGGGGAAGACCTGGGCGGCGGAGACCTTGCCGTTGGGCAGCTTCCAATAGATCAGGAAGAAGACGGCGATGGCGGCGGGGAAGGAGAAGACGGCGACGAAGAGGGCGCTGAAAAAGCGGTCGAGGGTGAGCCAGGAGGCGGGCAGCAGCCAGGCGACGACGGCGGCGCCCAGGCTGGCGAGGACGATGGAGGCGTAGGCGACTAGGCCGCAGGCGGCGACTAGGCCGAGCGAGACGGCGGTGTTGGCGAGGTAGGAGCGGTTGTGGTGAAAACCCCAGATGCTGTTGAGCGCGACCTCGAGCGGGAGGAAGACGCCGCTGCTGCTGACGGCGAGCATGAAGAGGGAGAAGATCTGCACCGTGCGGTGGGAGGCGAGGCGGGTGGCGTCGGCGAAGAGGCGGTCCTGGCCGGCGGGCAGGTAGTGGGCGACGAGCTGGCCGATGATGGCGTGCTGGGTGGTGAGGGCGGGAAGCAGGTGGCGGGCGACCCAGAGCAGGAGGAAGAGGAAGGGCAGCGAGGCGAGGAGAAAGTTGGCGGCGACGGAGTAGGCGTAGGTGTGGGCTTCGGTGGTGGTGAGCAGGCGGGCGGAGGGGCCGAGCAGGCGGCCGGTGTCGCGCACGAGCTGCCACTGAGCGCGGAGGGCGGAGCGCCAGCCGCGCGCGCGGGGCGCGATGCCGGAGTTCACGCGCCGCGCTCCCAGACGTAGGCGTCGAACTCGAGCAGGGGATGAAAACCGAGCTGGCGGTAGAGCGCGAGGGCGGAGGCGTTGCCGGCGGTGACGGTGAGGGTGGCGGCGGCGAGGCGCTGGCGCGCGAGCTGGGCGAGGCAGCGGGCGAGCAGGGCGCGGCCGAGGCCCTGGCGCTGGCGTTCGGGCAGGACGCAGACCTGGGTGATGTGGGCGGTGTCGGCGCGGACGCGCGAGGCGAGGATCATGCCTTCGAGGCGGTGGCCGTTGCCGAGGGGGGAGGCCTCGGCGCGGGCGAAGTAGGAGGCG
>JAKAOE010000418.1 GCA_021823305.1 Acidobacteriota bacterium | reverse complement strand
TGCGGACAATAACAAGCCCTTTCCGCCCCAGGCCGGCGAAATGTGGCTCCAGGTGTTCGCGCGGTTGCGCGATCCTGGCCAGGCGCCGGCGCTCGCGGCCGCGCTCAGCGTGCCCGTCGCGGCCAGCTTCCGGCGTATCGCGCCCGGGCGCAAGCTGGCGCAGCGCGTGGTGCTCACGCCCGGCGGGCGCGGTGGCGGCGAACTGCGGCATGAGTACGCCGCGCCGCTCGCGTTGCTGATGGCGATGGCGGCGCTGATGCTGCTGATCGCCGTCGCCAACGTGGCCACGCTGCAGTTGGCGCGCATGGTGCGGCGGCGGCGCGAGCTCGCCGTGCGCCTGGCGATCGGCGTCAGCCGCGGCCGTCTGGCGCGGCAACTGCTGACCGAAGGGCTGTTGCTGGCGGCGATCGCCGCCGCGGCCGCCGCCGGCGTCGCCCTCTTCGCCGGCCGCCTGATCGTGCGCCTGGCAGGCGACCCCTTCGCGCCCGATCTCGACTGGCGGGTGTGGGCCTTCCTGGCTGCGGTCGCCTTGGGCACCGGGCTCATCCTCGGCTGGCTCCCCGCCTGGCAGGCGCAGCGCGGCAACACCGCGGCGGATCTGAAATCCGGCCCGGCGCGGGCCGGCGACCCCGGCCGGGTCCCGCTCGGACGGCCGTTGGTGGTCGCGCAGGTCGCGTTTTCCCTCCTGCTGGTCGCCGCCGCCGGCCTGTTCGCCCGCAGCCTCGCGGCCATGTTCACGGTCAATCTCGGCTTCGACCGCGCTCACATCCTGACCGCGGAGTTGGCGCTGCCCCGCGCCGGCGTGCCCGTTGAGCAATGGCGCGTGCTCCAGCACGGCTTGCTCCAGCGCGTCGCAGCCTTGCCCGGCGTGCGCGCGGCGGCCATGGACCTGACGGGGCTGGACGCCTACTCGACCGAAACCAGCGGAATCAGCCTGGCGGGTGTGGTATCGCCGCCCGGCGGATACAACGCAAACGAGAACACGGTCTCGCGCGGCTTCTTCGATGCGGTCGGGATGACCATCCTGCGCGGCCGCGGCTTCCTGGCCACCGACACCGCCGCCTCGCCCACCGTCGTGGTCGTCAACCAGGCTTTCGCGCGCCGGTTTTACCCCGGCCAAACTCCCATCGGCAAGACGTTTGGCTACGACCCGCAACACACCGGTCAGTTCCGCATCGTCGGTATCGTCGCCGACGCCCGCGTCAGCAACCCGCATACCCCGGCCGCGCCGCTCTTCTACCGGCTGCAGGATCAGTCGGACCGGGAGGCGCTCACCCTCGAGGTCCGCACCACAGGCAAGCCGGCCGCGCTGATCCCGGCGGTGCGCGCCGCCGCCGGCTCCTTCGGCCCGCGCCTGCGCGTGCGCTCGATCTCGACCGTCGCCCACCGGCTGGACGAAATGCTGCAGCGCGACACGCTCGTCGCGCAGCTCAGCGCCGGCGCCGGCTTGCTCGCCCTGGCGCTCGCCTGCCTTGGCCTATTTGGCGTCACCGCCTACACCGTCAACGCCCGCCGCGCCGAGTTCGGCGTGCGCCTGGCGCTCGGCGCCGGGCGCGGCGCGGTGCTGCGGCAGGTCCTGGGCGAGGCGGCGGCGATGCTCGGCCTCGGCGTGGCGCTGGGCCTGCCGCTGGCGCTCGCCGTGGCGCGCTGGGCGCAGCCGCTGCTGCCCGGCGTCAGCGCCACCGATCCGCCGACGCTGGCCGCCGCCCTCGCCGTCATGCTGGCGCTGCCCCTCCTCGCCGCCCTCGCCCCCGCCTGGCGCGCCGCCCGCACCGACCCCGCCATCGCCCTCCGCGCGGAATAGCGAGGCCGGTCAGCCGCCCGCGTCGCCGTCGCAGCCCAAGGCGAAGCGCAGTGCGTCGCAGATTTCATGCATACGCGCCGGGCTCAAACGGGCAACCAGCGCTCCAAGATCGTCGAGCGGCACCGTCACCGCGTTGTGCAGGTTGACCGCGCACGGTGCTTTCATTCCGTCGCGCTCGTCGAGCCCAACTTCGGACGGCACGCCACGAACGGTCGAGGTCACCGGTGCGACCGTGACCGTCGTCAGGAGCGCGATCGACCTGTCGCGTGTGAGCACCACCACGGGACGCCGCTTATCCGGCAGGGTAAACGTATACAGGCGGATGTCGCCGCGCGCTACTCGCGGGGCCAAGCCGCCTCCGCCGCCCAGGACCGGACCTCCTCAACATCATTCGGTACACGCAGATAACCTTCGCGCTCACGTTGCTCTTGCGCGCGCACGGTCATCCGCTGCAGGTGCGCTTTCAGCGCCTCGCGCACGAAGGCGGAGCGGTTGCTGCGCAGCCGCCGCGCTGCCCGATCGGTGGCGCGCAACAGCTTTTCGTCGAGCACGACCTGCACCGTCTTCATTGTGGAATCTACTCCACAGTCTACTCCATAACCAGGGTCACCGCCTCGCCTTGAGTTTCAACCGGCGCAGCCGCGCCGCGATCTTGTCGGCGAAAGGCTGCGCGAGCTGGCCGGAGGACCCGGCGTAGGCGTTGCCCCAATACGCGGCGCGGATGGTGTCGGTGCGCTGGAACAGCCGCCGGCCGGCGGGATCGAACACCCAATAGCGGATCTTGGCGGTCTCGCGCCCCGCCCCCAGCCCCACCATCAGCCGCACCGCGCGGTTGCCGGCGTGCCAGGCGACGATCTCGCCCTTGAGCCGGTAGCCGCCCGCCGGCGGCGCACCCGCCGGCGCGGCCAGCACGTCGAAACGCAGCCCATCCTTGCGCTGCAGCTCGGCCACCGTCTCGGCCTGAAGCTGCGCCGGCGGATACGGCCAGGGACAGTCGGCGCGGAACGCCGCGACATAGAGCACCGGCTTGCCGTCGGCCGGAACGGCCGCGCGCGCGGCCCACCGTGGCGCGGGCGGCGCCACCGGCTTCTGAATC
>JAKAOE010000417.1 GCA_021823305.1 Acidobacteriota bacterium | reverse complement strand
CCGTCCGCCGGGCATGTTCTCGGTGGTCGGGACCACGGCGATGACGTCGAGCGGCAGCTGGAGCGCGGCGATCGCCTGCATCGCGCCCAGCGTGGCGGCGCCGCCGGCCATGTCGAACTTCATCAGATCCATCTTGTCGGCCGGCTTGATCGAGATGCCGCCGCTATCGAAGGTCACGCCCTTGCCGATCAGCCCCAGCGTCGGCCCGCCGTTCGTCTTGCCGCCCGCCCCGCGGTGGCGCAGCACCATCATCACCGGCGGCTCGGCGCTGCCCTGGGCTACCGCCAGGAACGCGCCCATGCCCAGCTCGCGCGCCCGGGCCGCGTCAATCAGCTCGCACTCCAGCCCAGCCGTTTTGGCCATCGCCTGCGCCCGCTGCCCCATGATCGTCGGCGTCATGCGGTTGCCGGGCTCGTTCGCCAGCTCGCGCGCGAAGCGCTGCGCGCCGGCCAGGATCGCCGCCTCGCGCGCGGCCGCCTCCAGCGCCTTACGGTCGCTCGCCGGCGGCACGACCACTTGCAGCCGGGTGATCTGCTGATCCTTGCGCTCACTCTTATAGGTGCCCGGCTCGAAGTTGGCCGACTCCACCCCGGTCACGATGGCGCGCACCGCCTCGGCGGGTGCCATGTCTTCCGGCGCCACCACGGAGATCTGCCGGATCCCCTTGCCCTTGAGCATCCGCGCCGCCGCGCCGGCCAGCCGCCACAACTCCAGCACGCCAAACTGGGCCTCGCCGCGGCCCGCCAGCAGCAGCCGGCGCGCCTTCAAACCCTGCGGCTGATGCAGCAGGCCGAGTTCGAGCGCCTTGCCGCTGAACTCGTCGTTGGGATACAGGCTCGCCGCTGCGGCCGCCGCCGCCGGGCCGGCTTCCTGCGGCGGCGTCTTGCCCGCCACCACCACCAGCGCTTCGGTTTCCGCCAAGGCGATCTGCGCCGGCGTCAGGAAGAGAAGTTCGGTTTCCATAAGCTTTTTTATGTCGCAGGCTGGCGCAGCCGCGCTTTCATCGCCTGGCGGGCTTCGGCTTCGGCCGTGCGGCGGCGCTCGGCCTCGCGCTTGTCATACAACTGCTTGCCCTTGGCCAGCGCCAACTCGCATTTTACCCGCCCATGCTTCCAGTAGAGGCGAAGCGGGATCAGCGTCAGCCCTTTTTCGCGGGTCAGGCCCTCCATCCGGTTGAGCTCGGCGCGGTGGAGCAGCAGGCGCCGGCTGCGCTCGGGCGACTGCAGCGCGTAGCCGGCATTGGCGTAGGGGGCGATGTGGCAGTTGAGCAGCCAGAGCTGGCCGTCGCGCAGCAGGCCGTAGCTGTCCTTGAGCTGCACCTGGCCGGCGCGCAGCGACTTCACCTCGCTGCCGGTGAGCTCGATGCCCGCCTCCCAGTGCTCCAGCAGGTGATAATTGTGCCGCGCCAGCCGGTTCTCGACGATGGTCTCGCGCTGTGCCGCTTTGGCCACGCTTCATCGTAACAAGGCGCCGGCATGTGCATGTCCACTTGACTGCGTCCGCCGACAGGCGAAAAACCAGAACGCCCGGCCGGCTGCCCTGCTCTTGCTCTTTAGGCGCGTGTGGTATGCTGGGCGGAAAGTTCCAGTGCTGGCCGGGAACTTTCCGGCTCTACCCCCCACCCGCAGCGGAGAGTGTTGCCCTTGTCGCGTCCCTTCCATCCCCTCAGTCTGTCCCTGCTCGTGCTCGCCGCCGCCCTCCGCCTGGCGGCCACGCCGCCGCCCTCGGCCTATTACAAGCACGGCCAGATGTCGATGGCGGCGAAGAACTACGACCAGGCCTACGTTGATTTCCGTTATGCGCTCAAGCTCGATCCGGGCAACGTACAGTACGAGATCGCCACCGAGCGTGCCCGCTTCGCCGCCGCCAACATGCACCTCGCGCGCGGCGAGCAGTACAAGTCCGCCAAGCAGTATCCCGAGGCGATCGCCGAGCTGAAGCGGGCGATCGCGATTGACCCCGCCAATTTCGTCGCCAGCCAGGAGATCCAGGCCATTGACGCGATTCTGCATCCGCCCGCGCCGCCGCCGGGCCAGCCGGTGGGCGCGGCCGCCGAACGTACGCTGAGCGAGCGCCTGGCCGATGCCGCCGGTCCGGTCGAACTGGGTCCGGTCGCCGACGTGGTGGTGAAGTCGTTCTCGGTCAACACCGACGCGAAAAACGCCTACCTGGCGGCGGGCAAGCTCGCCGGCCTCAACGTACTGTTCGACGACTCCAGCCAGGGCGGCTACACCAGCACCGGCCGCGTCAACCTCGACCTGCACGACGTCTCGCTGCTGCAGATTCTGCGCGTGCTCGACGTCGCCACCAACAGCTTTTACACCCCGATCACCTCCAACACCATCCTGGTCGCCAACAACAACATGCAGAAGCATCAGGCGATCGACCAGACCGTCCTCAAGGTCTTCTACATCAAGAATGTCCAGCAGCCCACCGACCTCACCGAGTTGGCGCAGGCGATCCGCGGTCTGATGCAGCCGCAGCCGCACATCATGCCGGTGCCCAACATCAATGCCCTGATCATGCGCGACACGCCCGACAAGGTCGCCATGGTGCAGCGTATCCTCGATGACCTCGACAAGGCGCCGCCCGAAGTGGTGGTGGACGTGCGCATCCTGCAGGTCAACCGCGATCTGGCGCAGGACCTCGGCCTGCTGCCGCCCAACAGCTTCAGCATCGGACTGCAAGCCACCACGCCGGCCTCCACTACCAGCACCACCACCACCACCGGCACCACGGGAACCACCACCAACTCGCCCACGCTCAACGAGCTCACGCACCTCAACAGCAACAACTTCTCCGTCACCATCCCCAACGCCACGCTCAACGCCATCCTCTCCGACAGCAATACCCACACCATCCAGGAGCCGCAGTTGCGCGCCATCCAGGGACAGAAAGATCGG
>JAKAOE010000416.1 GCA_021823305.1 Acidobacteriota bacterium | reverse complement strand
AAAGAGCGCGTTGGCGCCATCCACCGCAGGCTGGCCAAGGCCATCGGCCTGGCCGCGCCCAAGGCGAAAGCGGCGGCGCGGGAGGAGTAGCGGGGGGCGGTTGACGGTGTCCCGTAAATATGGGAGCCTTGAGGCGTGAAGACCACGCTGGAAATTCCCGACGCCATCTTCCGACGGGCCAAGTCGCTGGCCGCCCAGAGGGGCATCCCGCTGCGCGCCTTGGTAACGGAAGCCGTTGAGGAGAAACTCGCCGGCTTGCAGCAGGCCGAAAAGCCGTGGGCGAAGCTGGCGGGTGGTCTGCGGCACCTCCACAGTGAGACGGTGCGCATTAATGGCGTCATCCGGCGGGAGTTTGAAAAGATCGAGCCCGAGGATTGGGCTTGATTCTCGACACGAACGCGCTTTCCGCCGTGGCTGACAACGAGCCGGCGGCAGCGCTCCTTTTTCGCCGGGCGGCGACGATCGAATTGCCCGTGATCACCCTTGGGGAGTATCGCTTCGGACTTGCGGATTCGCGCCATCGCGAGGAATACGAGGAGTGGCTCGATGCACTGGTAGTAGCCGCACGGGTCTTGCCCGTGGATGCCACGACCTCGGAGTACTATGCCGAGATTCGCAGCGAGTTGAGGCGTGCTGGCCGCCCCATCCCGTCAAACGACCTCTGGATAGCCGCGCTCTCCCGCCAACATCGCCTTGCGCTCATGACGCAAGACCGTCATTTTGATGCTGTTCGCGGCCTGGAGCGGATCGAATGGTAAGCGCTGCCCACAGCAGGCATGGCAACCTGCCCACGGCAGTCAGCGCCGCCTATTGAGTCGCCAGCCCCAGCCGGTCCAGCATCCAGGCGTACTCGAAGGCGATCTCGCGCAGGCGGTCGTAGCGCCCGCTGGCGCCGCCGTGGCCGGCGCCGAGGTTGGTTTTGAGCAGCGCGTCGGCCTCCGGGTTGAGCGCCCGCAGCCTGGCCACGTATTTCGCCGGCTCCCAGTACATCACCTGGCTATCGTTCAGGCTCGCGGTCACGAGCAGCGCCGGATACGGCTTGCGCTCCAGGTTGTCGTAGGGGCTGTACGAGCGCATGTAGGCATACGCCTTGGCTTCGCGCGGATCGCCCCACTCCAGGTACTCGCCCACCGTCAGCGGCAGGCTCGCGTCGCACATCGTGTTCATCACGTCCACGAACGGCACCGCCAGATGCGCCGCGCGGAACAAATCCGGTCTCTCATTGACCACCGCGCCGATCAACAGCCCGCCGGCGCTGCCGCCCTCGACCGCCAGTTGTGCCGGCGAGGTCCAGCCCTCGGCGATCAGAAACTCGGCCGCCGCGATGAAATCGAAGAACGTGTTCTTCTTCCGCAGCAGCATGCCGGCGTCGTGCCATCGCTCGCCCATCTCGTTGCCGCCGCGCACATGCGCGATGACGTAGGCCACGCCGCGGTCCAGCAGGCTCAGCCGCAGGCTCGAGAACCCCGCGCTCAGCCCGTACCCATACGCCCCATAGCCGTACAGCAGCAGCGGCCCCGGCCGGTCTCGCGGACGGTCCTTCCGCCATGCCGCCGACAGCGGGATCCGCTCGCCGTCCCGCCCCCTCGCCCACAGCCGCGCGCAGTCGTACTCCTCCGGCCGGTAGCCGCCCAGCACCGCCTGCCGCTTCAGCAGCGTGCTTTGGCCGCCGGCAAAGTCATACTCGTACACGCTCGGCGGCGTCACCGGGCTCTGATACTGGTAGCGATAGCCCGCGGCGTCGAACTCCGGATTCGCGCCCGGCGACAGGTCGTACACCGTCTCCGGCACCGCGATCTCGCGCCATCTCCCGCCGGCGAACTCCAGCACCCGCAGCCGCGCCAGCGCCTCGAACTGCTCCACCACCACGGCGTGCCGCTCGAACAGGTCCAACCCGTCCAGCAGCACGTCCGCCCGGTGGGGAATCATCTCGCGCCAGTGCTCGCGCTCCGGTGTTTCCACCGGAGTCGTCATCAGCCGGAAGTTCTTCGCCTCCCAATTGGTGCGGACGTAGAACAGCCCGGCGCGATGGTCCAGGTCGTACTTGTGATCGCGCTCCCGCGCCAAAAACAGCCGCGGTGCCGCCCCCGGCTGGTTCGCCGGCCAGTAGCGGTACTCGGTCGAATCCGTTGCTCCGATGCCGAGCAGCATCCAGCGCCGGTCGCGCGTCCGCGCCACCCCCATGTGGTACAGCTCGTCGGGCTCGTGATACATCTCCTCCGCCGCGCTCCCCAGCCGCAGGCGGAAGAGCCGGTCGCTGCGCTTGGTGGTCTCGTCCTCGGTGGTGAAGAACAGCTCGCTGCCGCTGCCGCTGGCCCACTCCAGTGAGGTCACGCGCTCGGCGGTGTCGGCCAGCAGCGCGCCGCTGCGCAGGTCCTTGATCTGCAGCCGGTAGCGCCGCATCCCGGTGGTGTCCAGCGTGTACGCCAGCAGGTGGCAGTCGTCGCTCACCTGGAACGCGCCCAGACCAAAAAAACTGTGCCCCTCGGCCAGCTGATTGAGGTCGAGCAGCACCTCTTCCGGCGTATCCATCGAGCCCTGTTTCCGGCAGTGAATCGGGTACTGTTTCCCCTCCTCCGTACGGCTGTAGTACCAGTACCCGTCGCGTCGCACCGGCACGCTCAGGTCGGTCTGTTGAATCCGGCCCAGGATTTCCGCGTAGAGTCGGTCCGCCAGTGGCTTCAGGCGGGCCGTGGCGGCCTGGGTATGGGCGTTCTCGGCCTCGAGGTACGCCCGCACCTCCGGGTTGTCGCGCTCCCGCAGCCAGGCGTAGTCGTCCGTTACCGTCTCGCCCTGGCGCGTCTCGACGCGCGGCCGCCGCGCGGCGAGCGGCGGGGCGGGCTTGGCCTCCGTGCTCAATGGCTGGCCGCCGCCAGCCCGCTCACCAGCCAGAGATTGCTGCTCGGCGTG
>JAKAOE010000415.1 GCA_021823305.1 Acidobacteriota bacterium | reverse complement strand
CGGCGCCGGCGAAGACGGTGATGGCGCGGTCGGGGCGGCGCGAATGGCGCAACGCCTGGATGACGCCGGGGCGCGCCTTGCCGGCGGCGCAGCCACAGACCGAATTCACCACCACCAGGGTCGTGCACGGCCGGCTCACGGCGGCATCCACCGCCGCGGCCGTCCGCGCTTCCTCCACGCCCGCGCGCGCCAGCTCCTGGCGCATTGGAGCGATCATGACTTCGGGATACATCCACGGCCTCCCATGCCTAGTGAGGATTCAGGAAATACAACAGCCAGCCGCCGGCGATGGCGCCGCCGACGAACCAGGCAAACGCCAGCAAGCCGTAGCGCACCTGCTCGCGCACGCCCTCGCGCAGTGTGATGCCGAAGACGATGGAGGAGAACAGCGAGAACAGCAGCAGGGCGGTGAGGTGGGACATCGTCATGCCTAGAGCTTTCTCCCCAAGCCCACATCGCGCGCGTCGGCGGCGGCCAGCAGGTTGAGCAGGCCGGCGGCGATGAGGAACTTCGTACCATAATCGCCCATGACGCTGTAGGGATTGCCGCCGGTGACGCCGACTAGCAGGCGCGCGATGAGGTAGAGCGCGCCGGCGCAGACATCGCCCACCCAGCCCAGCATGTCCAGGATATTGCGGGTGTTGAAGCCGTAGATCTCGCCGCGCAGCGCCAGGCCGAGGCCGAACATGCCGACGACGGAAACGAACACCAGCGCGCCGCGAAGCCACTTACCGGTGAGAAAGTAGCCCATGCCGGGAAAGAACCAGCCCAAGGCCAGCACCCACCAGCCGGCTACGGCGCCCATCGAGGCGCCGGCGGCCGCGGGCCGTTTTGCGACAGAGCTCGGCGCCATCCCACTCATCTTCGCACGAATCCCGCCTGGCGCGACGGGCGAGCGGACGCGGGGCCGCCGTGGGCGGGAGTCCAGGCCTCAGATATTTACGATGGTTTCCTGGCGCGGGCCGGTGACTTCGGCGACGCCGTCGCCGTAGTAGACGTTGACCTCGCTGCGCACGCCGAAGGGCTCGCCGCGGGGGCCATAGACGCCGGGCTCGATGGTGAAGGCGCAGCCGGGCAGGACGAGGCGGTCGTCGTGGCTCTCGTAGTCGTCGCAGTTGGCGCCGGTGGAGTGCACATCGCGGCCGAGCGAGTGGCCGGCGCGGTGCACGAAGAAATCGCCCAGGCCGGCGGCGGCGATGACGCCGCGCACCGCCTGGTCGAGTTCGAAGCCGCGCAGCGGGCGGCGGGCGGCGGCTGAGGACTGAGCCAGCGCGATACCGGCGTCGCGCGCGCGGCGCACCAGATCGAAGATTTCGGCGAAGCGCGCGGGGGGCTCGCGCTCGCCCGGGCGCAGGCAGTAACCCATCCAGGTGACATCGTAGAAGGCGCTGCCGGGGGCGGCGGTGCGGGCGAAGACGTCGAGCAGCAGCAGGTCGCCGCCGCGGATGGGCGCCGAGCCCCGCGGGGCGGGCTGGAAATGAGGATCGTTGGCGTGGTCGTTGATGCCGACGATCGGCGGTTCGTCCACCGCGAGGCCGCCGGCGCGCATTTGCGCCACCAGCCATTGCTGCAGCTCGAACTCGGTGCAGGGCGAGCCGGCGTCGAGGCGGCGGCGGACCTCGGCGAAGGCGCCGGCGATGGCGGCGTGGATGACCCGGCCGGCGGCGCGGTGGGAGGCGAGCATGGCTGCATCCCAGGCGGCGTCGAAGCGCGAGATCAGATCGCCGGAGCTGACGATCTCGGCGCCCAGCGCGCGCAGCTTTTCCACCGTGCCGGCGTCGGCGAGCGAAATGCGGTGCACGGCGCAGCCGGGCGAGTATTGCATGGCGATTTTGGGGCTGGGGCCGAGGGAGGCGACCAAGCGATCGAGGCCGGCGTCGAGCTCGCCCCAGCGGGCGTAGACGGCCGGCTCGCCGGGCAGGAGATCGAGGGCGCCGGCCTCGATGCGATGGGTGAGCTTGCGCGGCGCGCCGGAGGCGGGAATGAGGTAGTACCAGCGGCGGGTCGCCAAGCCGGTCTCGGGCAAGCCGAGGATGCGGTAGGCGATGGGATCGCGGCGGTGGTGGTCGTAGAACAGCCAGGCGGCGATGCCGCGCGCACGCAGTTCGTTTTGGATAGCTTCGAGATTCATCGCTCAGGCTCCCGAGGGAAGCGCGGGGCGGGGGCCGAACAGCGCCGTGCCCAGCCGCACCAGGGTCGCGCCCTCCTCCACCGCGATTGCGTAGTCGTGCGACATGCCCATGGAAATTTCCCAGCGGCCGGGGGCGGGGCGGACGAGCGCGCGCAGGCGCTCGGCCAACTCGGCGAGGGCGGCGAAGTGGCGGCGGCTGGCCTCGGGCGCGGGGTGCGCGGGCGGGACCGCCATTACGCCGCAGAGCGCAAGGCGGGGCAGGGCGGCCACCTGTTCGGCGAGCGCCAGCGCATCGGCGGGGGCGATGCCGGACTTTTGCGGCTCGGCGGCGAGGTTGACCTCGAGCAGCACGGCGACCGGGCGGGCCGCGAGCCGGTTGAGGCGCTGAGCGAGAGCGAGCGAATCGAGGCTCTCGATGCAATCGAAGGCGGCCAGGGCGCGCGCGGCCTTATTGGACTGCAGCGGCCCGAGCAGGTGCCATTCCGCCGCCGGCGGCTCCAGCGCCTGCAGCGCGGCGCGCTTGCGCTCGCGCTCCTGCACCCGGTTCTCGCCGAACAGCCGCACGCCCAGGGCGGCGGCTTCGAGGATGCGCTCGGCGGGTACGGTCTTGGTGGCGGCCAGCAGGCGCACCGCCTCCGGGCGGCGGCCGCGGCGGGCGCAGGCGGCGGCAATGGTTTCGCGCACCCGCTGCAGGGATTCCGCGAGGACCTGGCTCATAATGGGTGGGTCGCGCGTGGGGCCGGAGCCGGAACCCGGCTGACTCCCGGCAACCGCTGCGCGCG
>JAKAOE010000414.1 GCA_021823305.1 Acidobacteriota bacterium | reverse complement strand
GGCGTTGAGCGGGTTGTCGCGGGTGTCGCGCAGGAAGGTGATGCCGAAGGTGGAGAGGTGGATGTTCTGATCCTCGGCCGGGACCAGGGCGGGAATGAGCAGGCGGGTGAGGCTGGTCTGGGAGAAGTTGTAGCGCAGAAAGAGGTTGGTGGTGCCGTCGGCGGTGAGCGGGCGCTCGAGCTGGTAGCCGAGCTCGAAGCTGCGCGAGGTGTAGATGGGGTTCTCCGAATCGTGCTCGGCGGAGAGGTCGAGTGTGCCGCTGAAGTGGGACCAGAGAACGTTGGGGTCGAGGTAGTTGAGCGAGCCGCGCTGATCCAGGCGCCCGGCGTAGGCGCCGGCGGTGAAGGCTTCGGCCTTGCCGAGGAGGTTGAGGCGGGTGTACTCGAAGTTGCCGCTGGGTCCCCAGAAGGTGGCCTGGCTGGTCTTGAATGAGGGCGGCAGGCCGACGATCGGCAGGCCGGGCAGCGCAACCGTGCCGGAGGGGATGCTGCCGCCGCGGTTGGTGAGATCGAAGCCGAAGCCGTAGACGATGGAATTGCGCGGCGTCTCGTGCACCTTGACCACCACGTCCTCGCTCGACTGGGTGGTGATCGGGCGGCGCGGGGCGACCTCGGCCCAGTCGAAGATGCCGGGCGCGTAGAGGCGGCTCTCGGTGGCGAGCATGGCGTTTTGCGTCAGCGGGGCGCCGGGCTGCAGCAGGGCGAGCTGGCGGTCGAGATAGCGCGGCGCGGTGTGGTGGCGGCCGGCGGTGAGGATGCGGGCGGCGCGCACCTGCGGTCCCTGGGCGATGGCGTAGGTCACGGCGATGCGGTGGGGCTGGCCGGCGAGCTTTTGCGCGCTGGCGTGGAAGGCGGCGGTGAGATAGCCGTGGGCGAGGTACCAGGCGAGGATGCGGGCGCGGTCGCTGGCCACCAGCTTTTGCGCGAACGGCGTGCCCGGGCCGAGCGCGAGGCCGCCGGGCACGAGGCGGGTGACGGGCACGGTGTTGCCTTCCAGACGCAGCGACGCGACCCGGTCCTGCGCGCCTTCGGCGATGCGGAAGGTGACGACGATGTTGCCGTTGGGGCGCGTGACCACGGGCGTGACCACGGCGCCGCGGAAACCCTCGGACTGATAGAGCGCGGTGAGGTTGGCGACGCTCGCGCGCAGCAGGGCGGCGCTGAAGCTGCCGTGGGAGAGGAAATGCTCGGGAACGATCTTCACCTGGGCCAGCAGCTGCGCCGCACCGAGATGGCGGTTGCCCTGAAACCGAATGGCTTCGACCTCGCGCCGCGGACCCTTGACGATGGTATAGGTGATCACCTGGGAGACGGCCGGCGCGGCCGCCGGCGCCGCGGACGGCGGCGGCGCGAGCGCGGCGGCGGACTGGCGCGTGGTGCGGACGGTGCGCGCGCCGGTGGCGGAGGTCGAGGCAACGGTGGTGGTGACCACGGCGTGGAAGTAGCCGTGCGCGGCGAAGTAGTCGGCGAGGTTTTCCTGGCCCTCCTGGATCACGTCTGGGGCGGCGCTGCTTTCGGAGTAGATCGGGATCAGGCTGTGGCGCGTCCAGGGCCAGAGAAAGGCGCCCCGGACGTGGAGCTTGACCAGCGGGCCTGGGGCAACGGCGAAAGTGATGTCGGCGCGGTTGGTGCCGCGGTGATAAAGCGCACCCGCGAGTGAGACGCTGGCGCCGCGGCGCCCCTGGCGGTTGAGCGCGGCCTGCAGGTTGGGAACGGCGCTTTGCAGCGCGCTGTAGGAGTAGGCGTGGCCGGGGATGATCGCGATGCGGCGGATGCGCGCCAGCCAGGAGGAGAGCGCCGAACGCAGGCGGGCCGCCTGGGCCGGCGTGGCGCCGGGAAAATGGATCACGCCGTAGCGGGCGCGCGGGCCCAGGGTGACGTGAAAGACCACGTTCACCAGGCCTTCAGCGGGATGGGAGCGGAGCCGGGGCTCGACCGTGGCGAGGAAGTAGCCCTGCTGTTGCAGGAACGATTCCAGGCCGCGGGCGCCGCTGCGCACGCGATGCGCGGTGTAGGGCTCCTGGGTGAGGTAGCCGGAGGCCTCGAGCAGGCGCGTGTAGGAAAAGCTCACCAGGCCGGGGAACTCGAACACGCCGATGTACTGCGCCGGCTCGAGGATGAACAGCAGCCGGATGCCGGCCGGATCGGGATGGACGCTGAGCGCGACGCCCTGCACGTGGCGCGCGGCCGGCAGGCGGCGGAGCAGGGCGAGCGAGCGGGCGACCGCCTCGCGCGAAAACGGCTGGCCGGCTTGTTGCGGCAGCTGCGCCAGCAGCGGAGCGGCGTCCAGGCCGGGCCGGCCGGCGAGCTCGACCGCAACCACCTTTTGGCCGACGAAGCTAGGCAATTGGGCCAGGGCCTGGCTATCGGCTTGCGGGGATTGCGGCCAGGCGCAAACGAGGACACCGGCCAGCACCAGCGTCCCCAGCAGTTTGGCTCCGGGGCGCCGCAATTGTTTGTTAGATGCGGCGGGCGGGGGCGATTGTTACAACTTCCGGGCAGCGGCTTGGAGACGCTCTTGGCGCCAGCGGGCGCCCGTTATCGCGCGCCGAAGCCCGGCCACAGCCCGACAATCGCCGGAGCCCCAGTGCGCCGGCGCTCTGGGGTGGCAAGCGGGAGGGTCTCCCCAGTCCTCGGTGGCCGTGACACCTAGGTGCGGGCGCGGCGGGAACGTCCCCCGCCGCCGCGAAACAGCAGCGCGTCGAGCGAGAGCGGACCGGCGCCGTAGGCGAAGAGCGCGAAGCTGGCGCCGGAGAGCAGCATCGGCAGCTCGTAGCCGCCAACGTGGAGCAGCGGGGTGTGCGGCAGGTGGACGCGCACCAGGGCGATGAGCAGTTCGCCCGCCAGCAGCAACCCGGCGACGCGGGTAAACAGCCCGAGCACGAGGAGCGCGCCGCCGCCGGCCTCGAGCACACCGGCG
>JAKAOE010000413.1 GCA_021823305.1 Acidobacteriota bacterium | reverse complement strand
GGGTGGTGGTTGGGGTAGGGCGGGGGGGCGAATTTTCGCGGGGGGTGGGCGGCTAGTTGTTGCAGGGCGATTTTGACGGCGGCCTCGAGTTGGGGGTCGGCGCCGTGGCGCATTAATGCCGGGTTTTGCCAGGCTTCGATTGAACGCGGGTGCCCACCGCGGCTTCCGCCGCGGGACCCGCTTGCTATCAACGGGCGAGGCTGCGTAGGGAACCCCGAGAAGCCCTACTCCGCCTCGCCCTCGAAATCGCACCGTTAGTGCGGGATCGGCGGTAGGACGGGGTGGTGATTGGGGTACGGTGGGGCCTTGTAGGTGGGGAGGGGGTGGGCGGCTAGCTGGCGCATCGCGATTTTGACCGCGGCCTCTAATTGCGGGTCGGCGCCGTTGCGCATCAGCGCGGGGTTTTGCCAGACGGTGACGTCGGGGGCGATGCCGTGGTCTTCGACGTCCCAGTGGCCGTGGAGGCCGGAGATGGCCCAGCGCGGGGCGGTGACGGTGCCGCCGTCCATGAGGACGGGGTAGCCGCCGATGCCGACCAGGCCGCCCCAGGTGCGGACGCCGACCAGGGCGCCGACGTGGGCCTTGCGGAAGTACCAGGGCAGGGCGTCGCCGCCGGAGCCGGCGAACTGGTTGATGAGCATCACCTTGGGGCCGAAGATGGCTTCCTGCGGGTCGGCGTACATCGCGCCGTGACGGGTGATGTCGAGGCTCATGGGGACGCGGCGGAGCACGTTGATAATGTAGTCGGAGAGGTCGCCGCCGTGGTTGAAGCGCTCGTCGAGGATGGCGCCCTGCTTGCCCACCTGGGAGAAGTAGTAGCGATTGAAGTTGGTGAAGCCGCCGTTGCCGGTGTCGGGGAGATAGACGTAGGCAAGGCGGCCGTGGCTGAGACGGTCCACCAGGCGGCGGTTGTGCTCGATCCAGTCCATGTTGCGCAGGGCGTGCTCGTTGGCGATGGGCTTGACCACCACCTCGCGGGCGGAGGTTCCATCGGGGTTGGGGCCGACTTCGATCGTGGTTTGCTTGCCGGCGGTCTGCTGGAAGGCCTTGTAAATGTTTTCCATTGACTGGCGCGCGCCCCCGCGCGTGGCGGTGAGCGGGCGGCCGTTGACGGCGAGCAGGTAGTCGCCGACGTGGACGTTGACGCCGGGCTGGGTGAGCGGGGCCTGGAGACGCGGGTTCCAGTTCTCGCCGCTGTAGATGCGGGCGAACTGGTAGCGGCCGTTGGCGACGCGGTAGTCGGCGCCGAGCAGGCCGATGTGCTCATTGCCCATGCGCGGCATGGCGCCGCCGCGCACGAACATGTGGCCGGTGGACTCGAAGCTGAGCATCTCCTGGAACAGCAGGGTCAGCTCGTCGCGGCTGGCGATGCCGGGCAGGTAATGCGCGAACTCCTTTTCGGCGGCGGCGACGTCGAGACCGTGGTAGTGGGGATCGTAGAAGAAGGCGCGCTGGATGCGCCAGACCTCGCGGTACATCTCGGCCCACTCGGCGCGCGGGTTGACGTAGACCTGGAGATTCTGGATCGGCATGCGGCCGCGGCCGGCGAGGGCGCGCTTATCGGCGGGAGCGCGGTACCAGTGGTCGGCGCGGGCGTAGAGCAACTGCTTGCCGTTATAGGAGACGGTGGCGTCGCTCACGCCGGAGACCAACGTCGTGGTCTTGCGCGTGGCGAGCTCGAAGCGGGCGACGGTGAGCGTGGGGCGGGCGCCGACGTTGACCACGGGGCGGCTGACGAGGAAGAGCGCGCCGCCGGGGGCGGCGGTGAGGCCAACGTAGTTGGCGGCGGGAACGGGGACCGTCAGGGTGCGCTGCAGGATGCCCGGAAAGTCGATACGGACGTCGATTGGCGCGGGCCCCAGCGCGGCTGCCGGTCCCGGCTGTAACAACGCCGGGACACGTGCGCCGCGCGTCCCGCTTTTGCTCGCGCCGGCACGGGGCCCCGAGAACCCCGTGTCGGCGCTGCGCCCGTCTGCGGGTTCGTCGGCGGTGCGGGGCGGGAAGGGCGAGGGGAGGTCGTTGCGCAGCACGGCGACGTAGACGCTGCGGGTGACGGGGTGGTCGAGGCTGCTCATGTCGAGCCAGCCGGCGGTGAGGCCGACGTTGGTGCTGGCGGTGAAGTAGAGGTACTTGCCGTCGCGCGAGAACTGGGGATAGAGGCAGTCGCTCATGCCGTCAGTGACTTCGTGGATCGAGTGATCGGCGAGCGAGTAGATGAAGACGGCGCGGAGGTGGTTGGGGAGTTGCTTGGTGTAGGCGATCCAGCGGCTGTCGGGCGACCAGGCGGGGTCGAATTGATGCTCCGGGGTTTCGTAGAGGTCGTGGTCAATCTTGACCGGCTTGGCGCCGGGGCCGGCGGCGACGTCGAGGGTGTAGAGGTTGAGCGCCTGGTCGCTGAAGACGACGTACTGGCCGTTGGGCGACCAGGAGAGATCGTAGAAGTACTTGTTGGGCAGATCGAGCGGGAAGGTGCGGGCGGGCTGGAGGCCGCGCTGGTCGCGCACGCGCAGGTTATAACCAGCATTGCGGTCGGAGAACCATGCGATCCATTTGCCGTCGGGCGACCAGGCGGGGGTGCGGTCCATCACGCCGGGCGACTGGGTGAGGTTGATCATGCTGCCGTGCTCAGCGGGGAGGGTGAGGATCTCGCCGTGGGCCTGCATCAGCATGCGCACGCCGGTGGGCGAGAGGCTGACGTGGCGGATGGCGGCGGGCTGGATCGCGAGCCAGTGCGGGCGGAGCTGGGGCAGGTCGGCGGCGACGGTGATGTGGACGACGCGGTTGCGATGGTGGGCGAGGTTGTAGACGTGGATCTGGCCGAATTGGGAGTAGACGATGGCAGCGTTTTTCCCTGGGGGGCCGGCGGAGGCGGAGAGGATATCGAACTGGCCGGCGGTGGAGACCACCTGGCGGACTTTGTGGCAGGGCCACCCCTG
>JAKAOE010000412.1 GCA_021823305.1 Acidobacteriota bacterium | reverse complement strand
GACGGCGTGATGCCGCAGACGCTGGAGGCGATCGATCACGCCAAGGCGGCGGGCGTGCCGATCGTGGTGGCGATCAACAAGGTGGACAAGCCCGACGCCCAGCCCGACCGGATCAAGAAGCAGCTCGGCGACCGCGGCTTGCTGGCCGAGGACTGGGGCGGCAACGTGGTCATGGTGCCGGTCAGCGCCAAGGCCAAGACCAACCTCAACCTGCTGCTGGAGATGATCCTGCTGTCGAGCGACCTGCTGGAGCTGCGCGCCGACCCCGAGCGCGCCGCCCAGGGCGTGGTGCTGGAGGCGCAGCTGGACCGCGGCCGCGGCCCGGTGGCGCGCATGCTGGTGCAGAACGGCACGCTGCGCGCCGGCGACACCCTGATCGTAGGCTCGATCATGGGCCGCGTGCGCGCCATGTTCGACGACCGCGGCCGGGCGCTGGACGAGGCCGGCCCCTCCACTCCGGTGGAAGTGCTCGGCCTGGAGGGCCTGCCCGACGCGGGCGACACCTGGGTGGTGGTCCAGGACCGGAACAAGGCCAAGCAGATCGTGGATTTCCGCGAGGAAAAACAGCGCGAAGCGGCGCTGGCGCGCTCCAGCCGCCTCAACCTGGAGGCGCTCAGCCAGCAACTGGCGCGCGGCGACGTCAAGGAGCTCAACCTCATCGTCAAGGCGGACGTGCAGGGCTCGGAGGAAGTGCTGGTGGACGCGCTGGGCAAGCTGTCCACCGACAAGGTGAAGCTGCGCGTGATCCACTCCGGCGTGGGCGCGATCACGGAAACCGACGTGCTGCTCGCCTCCGCCTCGCACGCCATCATCATCGGCTTCCACGTGCGCCCGGAGCGCAAGGCGACCGAGCTGGCGGAACAGGAGAAGGTGGACATCCGCCTGCACTCCATCATTTACGAGCTCACCGACGAGATCCGGCGCGCCATGCAGGGCCTGCTCGAGCCCACCTTCAAGGAGACGGTGCTGGGGCGGGCGGAGGTGCAGAAGACCTTCCGCATCCCCAAGGCCGGCACCATCGCCGGCTGCATCGTGCGCGACGGCAAGCTGGCGCGCGACGCCCAGGTGCGCGTACTGCGCGACCACGCCGTGGTCTACACCAGCAAGATCCTGTCGCTGCGCCGCTTCAAGGAAGACGCCGCCGAAGTGCGCGCCGGGGTGGAGTGCGGCGTGAGCGTGGCCAACTTCAGCGACGTGAAGCCGGGCGACGTGCTCGAGGCGTTCACCGTCGAGACCATCGCCCCCACCCTGGCGTAGGAGTCCGCCGCCGTGCCGATCGCCGTGCTTCAGCTCGAGATCGCGCTGCCCGAGGCGGCCTCGCTCAAGGACCGCCGCCAAGTGGTGCGCAGCCTCAAGGACCAGCTCCGGCGCAGCTTCAACGTCTCGGTCGCCGAACTGGACGAGACGCGCGACCTGTGGCAGCGCGCCACCCTGGGCATCGCCGCCATCGGCGCCGACGCCGTCTACCTGCGCGGCCTGCTCACCCAGGCGGGCGCGGCCGCGGAACGCTGGGCCGCCGGCCAGCGCGTCGCCGCCGGCGAGATCGAGATCTTCGGCTAGCCATGCCCCATCGCCCCGAACGCCTGGCCGAATCCATCCGCGACGAGCTCACCGAGATGATCGAGGGCGAACTCGGCGATCCCCGCATCGGCCTCGCCTCGATCACCGAAGTGCACCTCGATTCCCACGCCCGCGTCGCCCACATCTTCGTCGCGGTGGCCGGCGACGAGGGCGAGCAGCGCCGCAACCTCGAGGGCCTGTTGCGCGCGCGCGCCTTCCTGCGCGCCCAACTCGCCGCCCGGCTGCAACTGCGCCAAGCGCCGGAGCTGCGCTTCGAACTCGACCGCAGTGAACAGAGCCAAGCGCGGATCGACCAATTGCTGGAGCGGGCGCGCAAGCGCCGCGCCGCCGCCGGGCGCCGCGGCCCGAGCGGAGATTCGCCTACGGAGGAACCCTGAATGCCCGATGTCACAATCACCGTCCGGCCCAACGGATCGCTCAAGGTCGAAGGCCCATTTCGGTTGCTGGATGGCGCCGGCCAGGAGATTGCGCTGCCCCCGGACAAGCCCGTAATCTCCCTCTGCCGTTGCGGCCATTCGCAGAACAAGCCCTTCTGTGACGGCAGCCACAGGCAGATCAACTTTCAGGCTCCCTAGCGGCACTAATAGTGGAAATTTGCTACATTTTCACTTTTAATAATTTTTAGTCTAAAGATTTCTGTTTTCTGAACCAGATCTGGGTATACTAAACCCATCCACACACTTGACTGTGCCTTCCTCGCGGAAGTCACGACCCCTGCCGGAAGGCGTTCTTGCCTTCCGGCGATTTTTTTGACCGCTAAAATCTAGGCATGCCTTTGCCCCGCTCTTTCACCGCACCATTGGCGCAAGTTGATCCCCCGGTCGCCGCCGCGGTGGCGCACGAGGCGGAACGCCAACACGAACACCTGGAGTTGATCGCCTCGGAGAACTTCGTCAGCGAGGCGGTGCTGGAGGCGGCGGGCTCGGTGTTCACCAACAAGTACGCCGAAGGCTATCCCGGCAAGCGCTACTACGGCGGCTGCGAGAACGCGGACACGGTGGAGGAGCTGGCGCGGCAGCGGGCGAAAGCGCTGTTCGGGGCGGAATTCGCCAACGTGCAGCCGCATTCGGGCTCGCAGGCCAATCAGGAGGCCTACGCCGCGGTGCTGCAGCCGGGTGACACGGTGATGGGCCTGAACCTGGCGCACGGCGGGCACCTGACGCACGGCCATCCGCTCAGCTTCTCGGGCAAGACCTACACGATCGTGCCCTACGGGGTGGACCGGGAGAGCGAGACGATCGACTACGACGCGCTGGCGGCGGCGGCCCGCGAGGCGCGGCCGAAGCTGATCATCGGGGGCGGGAGCGCCTATCCGCGCTTCATCGACTTCGCGCGCATGCGCGCCATCGCGGACGAG
>JAKAOE010000003.1 GCA_021823305.1 Acidobacteriota bacterium | reverse complement strand
TGTGGCCTCCATAACACGCCGTGATGCCGACGCTTGAGATCGTCGGCGTACTGCCGCACCCCCCGCCACCCCCGCCGCCGCCCCCGCCAAGCGCCGGGGCGTACTGGTTGTTGCAAGTGTCGTTGACGCTCGTGAGGACGGTGTAGCCTGTGTACGGGCCATCGGCCCTGGTCGTCAGGGAGATCACTCCGCCGCCTTCGTAGACGGCGTTGACATAGGGGTTGCGGCTGATCTGGCCCGCGAGGGCCTCTCCAACCGACGCCGTGTCGTCGACGGCGGTGTCATAAGAGTAGGAGTAGGTATAGCCCAGGAAGGTGACCGTCATCGTCCCGCTGTGGTCGGGCGTCGGGCCCGGCAGCCAGACGGTGATGCTGCCGGTGCCTGGCGTGTGGCCGGGGGCGGCGCACGACGCGACCGCGTTGCCCAGATCAAGACGCCTGCCGGCGGTTGCGACGCTGGTTAGCGCTGGCACATCGTCCGCCGTGCCCTCGATGGTGGCTTTGACCGCCGATGGCGGCAGCGCGCAAGCGGACTCGATGAGCGTGATTGCGCCGGTGACGAACGGCGTCGCGGCGGACGTGCCCGCAAAGAGGGTGGGGCTGTTCCCACTGGTGTCACCCATTGCGGTAGTGAGGTTGTTTTTCCCCGGGGCTGCGACGTCCCCTCCGCCGCTTGTCCACTCGGTCGAATTCCAGACGGCCGGACTATCGAACTGGTCGCTCGCCGAAACAGCGATCTCGTTGCTCAGATAGAACCCGGCTGGGTAGTACGCGGTCGCGCTACCGGAGTTGCCGGTGGCAGCCGCGAACATCACATTGTCCTCACCGACTAAGATCATCTCGTCCTCAAGCGGGCCGACCTCGCCGGCCGGAGTTCGAGAGGAGGGTTGCCGACGTGCATGACATAGTCAGGCTCGACCTTCGCGACGGCGCCCAGCGCGGCGAGCCTGGTCATGAGAGCCGGCACGTCCAATGACGGCGAGTCCAGCTTGTACCAACCCGCGCGCCCGATCTGGACCGCGCGCGGCGCTCCCGCGGCGCTCGCAGCAGCCGAAAGGTCGCCTTGTGTGGGAACCGCGGAAAATTTAACGAGAACCCTGTGGGCCACTACCCGGTGCCCGTTATAGAGCTGAGGTTACGAGTTCTTGGGGGGGCGACGCCGGCCGGCCCGGTGCCCCAGCGAAGCCAGCCATGGGAAGGGTAAAAAGACCGAGCGTCAGGAGTGAGAAAGTGAAGGTGCGCATAGGATCTCCTAACACCGCCGAGCATATACCCGCCGGTCTTGCGGTGTCAACCCCCGGCACCATAGCTGCCTAATCAAGCAAAGGCGCACGCCTCCCACCGCGCTATCCTGACCACATGAGCCTCGTCACGCGCAACCTTGGCGGCCTTATGGTCTCCGCCCTCGGCTTCGGCTGCATGGGCATGTCCGAGTTCTACACCTCCGGCGTCAGCGAGGAAGACGCCATCGCGGTCATCCACCGCGCCCTCGATCTCGGCGTGACCTTCTTCGACACCGCCGACATGTATGGCGCCGGCCTGAATGAGATGCTGCTTGGCCGCGCCCTTCGCGGCCGCCGCGCCGCCGCCGTCGTCGCCACCAAATTCGGCAACCAGCGCGGCCTCAACGGCAGCTTCCTCGGCGTCAACGGCCACCCCGACTACGTCCAGTCCGCCTGCGAGATGAGCCTGCGCCGGCTGCAGGTCGAGACCATCGATCTTTACTACCAGCACCGTGTCGACCCCAAGGTCCCGATCGAGGACACCGTCGGCGCCATGGCGCGCCTCGTCGAGCAGGGCAAGGTGCGCTACCTCGGCCTCTCCGAAGCCGCGCCCGCCACCCTCCGCCGCGCGCACAAGGTGCATCCCATCGCCGCTCTGCAGACCGAGTACTCGCTCTGGTCGCGCGATCCGGAAAACGGCCTGCTTGCTGCCTGCCGCGAGCTCGGCGTCGGCTTCGTCGCCTACAGCCCGCTCGGCCGCGGCTTCCTCACCGGCCGCATCCGCTCGACCGCCGATCTCGCGCCCAACGACTGGCGCCGCCGCCTGCCCCGCTTCCAGGCCGAAACCATCCCCGCCAACCTCGAGCTCGCCCAGCGCCTCGCCGCGCTGGCCAAGGTCAAGGGCTGCACCGCCAGCCAGCTCGCGCTCGCCTGGCTGCTGGCCCAGGGCGGCGACATCGTCCCCATCCCCGGCACCAAGCAGATCCGGTATCTGGAGGAAAACGTCGCCGCGCTTGCCCTCCGTCTCACGCCCGCCGAGCTCAAGCAAATCTCCGCCGCCCTCCCGCCCGGCGCCGCCCGCGGCGAGCGCTACCCCGAAGCCGGCATGGCCGCGGTGAACCGCTGAGCATATGCCACGGCATATGCCACAATGGGGCATGGCGTCGCCCGCGCGACACGTCAAGCTTTTCAAGAACGGCCGCAATCAAGCCGTGCGGATCCCGCGCGAGTTCGAACTTCCGGGCGAAGACGCCGTCATGCGCAAGGAGGGAGACCGCCTGATCATTGAGCCGCATCCGCGCCGGTCGCTGCTGGCGCTGCTGGCGACGCTCGAGCCGATCGAGGAAGACTTCCCCCCGATCCCCGATCTGCCTCCTGAGCCGGTCGAGTTCTGATGCGTTACCTGCTCGACACCAACGTCGTCTCCGACCTCGTGCGTCACCCGCAGGGTCGCGTTGCCGAGCGCATCGCCGCCGTCGGCGAAGCCAACATTTGCACCAGCATCATCGTTGCCGCCGAATTGCGCTACGGTGCGGCCAAGAAAAGATTGCCCCGCCTCGCCGCCCGCCTCGAATCCGTACTAGCCGCGTTGGACGTTCTCCCGCTGGAGGCGCCGGCCGATGTCGCTTACGTCGAAATTCGATCGCAACTCGAACGGGATGGCCGGCCGATCGGAGCCAACGACCTGCTGATCGCCGCGCAAGCGCGTGTTCTTGGCTGCACCGTCGTCACCGCAAACCAGTCGGAGTTTGGCCGCGTGCCCGGTCTACGCCAGGAGAACTGGCTGGCCCACTGAGTCTCGCAGATTACGGTGTCAGCCTGCGCCGGAGCCATGTGCGGCTTTTCCCCAAGAAAAGCCGCATCAAAAACGAGGCGAAACGACGCTATATTCCGCGAGACTCAATAGGCCCTCAGAAGCTTCCGCCCGCGCCGCCTTGCCCGCCGCCCATGATGCCGCCCAGCATCGCGCCCAGCGCGCCCAAGCCCGCCACCGTGCCCACCGTGCTGCCCACGCCGCCGCCCTGGCTCTGCGCCGTGGCCGCGATGCGGCTCACCAGGCGGTCGAACGACAGCGACTGCAAAATCACCGTGCCCGGCCCGGTGAGCACGATGAAGAACATCCCCTCGCCGCCGAACAGCATGTTCTTGAAGCCCTTCACGAACTCGATGGTGTAGCCCACGCCGCCGTCGAACGCCACCACGCTGCCCGTGTCCACCCGGATTTGTTCGCCCGCGCCCAGCTCCATGCGGATGAAGTGCCCGCCGGCGTGCACCAGCGCGTCGCCGTTGCCGCTCAGCGTCTGTAGGATGAACCCCTCGCCGCTGAACAAGCCATAGCCGATCTTCTGCGACAGCGCCACCGACAGCGTCACGCCCGGGCTGCAGCACAAAAACGAGTGCCGCTGGCACAGCCATTGCCGTTCGCCTACCGCCAGCGGATGGATCGTCCCCGGATAAGGCGCCGAGAACGCCGCTTCGCCCCCGCCGCCGCCGCCGGTGAAGCCGGCCAGAAAGAACGAATCTCCCGCCAGCGCCCGCTTGAAGCCCGACATCAGCCCGCCTGTCATGCCGGTGTTCATCTCCACCTCGCCGCGCATGTAGAGCAGCGCTCCCGGCTCCGCCATCACCGTCTGCCCGGCCGCCAGCGTTACCGTCGCCGCCTGCATCTCGTAGCCCGAGACCTTGTATGCCGCGCCCGCCAGCGTTCCGCCGGTTGGCGCCGGGCCGGAGGAGGTGTTACCCGCCGCGGCTACGCGGTTCAACGCCGCGCCGCAGGCGGCGCAAAAACGGTCGGCGTCGCCGACCGGCTGCTGGCACTTCGGACAGGTCATAATCTTCCGATTCTACGGCTGCAACCCGGCGCGGATGCTACCGCCGCAAATCCCGCAGGATCTCCCGCGCCGCATTATGCCCCGGCGCACCCGTCACCCCGCCGCCCGGATGCGCACCGGAACCGCACAAGTAGAGTCCGCGCAGCGGCGTGCGGTAGTTGCCATAGCCTAGCGCCGGCCGCGCCGAGAACATCTGGTCCAGGCTCAGCGTGCCATGGAAAATGTCGCCGCCGGTCAGCCCGAATGTCCGCTCCAGGTCGAGCGGGCTCAGTATCTTCCGCCCCAGCACCGCACCCGGGAAGTTGGGGGCATACCGGCCCACCGTCTTGATCATCAGGTCGGCTACTTCTTCCCGGTGCGCGTCCCAGCCCGCACCATCGGGCAGCACCGGCGCCGCATGTTGACAGAACAGGCTGGCCACGTGCCGCCCAAGCGGCGCCAGCGAGTCGTCCAGGGTTGACGGAATCACCATCTCGATGATCGGCTCGCGCGACCATCCGAACTGCCGGGCGTCGAAATACGCCCGCTCCATGTACCCCAAGTCAGGTGCCAGGATGGTTCCGGCGGTGTGATGATCGCCGTTGCCCGGCAGGCAGGTAAAGTCTGGCAATTCCGCTAGCGCCACATTGACGTGAAACGTCCCCGAACCGCAGCGCCATTGCTCCATATGAGCGTGAAAGTCTTCTGTCACGGCCCCTGTCGGCACCAATTCGGTGAACAAAAGCTTTGGGTTAAGGCTGCTGGCCACCATCCTCGCGCGCACTACCTCGCCCGAGGTCAAAACCACCCCCGCCGCTCGCCCGCCCTCGACGATCACCTCCTTGACCGCCGCGTTCAGCCGAATCTGAGCGCGGCGCTCCGCCGCCGATCGCGCCATCGCCTGCGTGATCGCCCCCATCCCGCCGACCGCATGCCCCCAGACGCCCTTCTTCCCGTTTACTTCTCCGAACACGTGGTGCAGCAGCACATACGCAGATCCGGCCGAATACGGGCTGGCGTAGTTCCCAACCACGCTGTCGAAGCCAAAAACCGCCTTAATCGGGTCACTTTCAAACCAGGAATCAAGATAGTCACCTGCCGAGGCGGCGAACAGCTTCAGCAGCTCCCGCTCCTGCGCCAACCCCAGCCCTTTCACCCGCCGCCCCAGCCGCGCTGCCCGCAGCAGCTCGGGCAGCGCCCGCAGCAAACCGCCTTCTACGACGTTTGGCGGAGTTTCCAGCACCAGCCCCCGCAGCAGCTCGGCGAACACCTCCAACTGCCGCCCGTAGGCCTCCAACCGTTCAGCATCCCGCGCCGAGAACTTCGCCACCTCCCGCGCCGTCCGTCCCCCGCCCATCAGCAGGTAGCCGCCGTTCTCCGAGGGCAGGAAGTTCTGCACCCGGCGCTCGACGATCCGCAGTCCGTGCCGTTCGAGCTCCAGCTCACGGATCACCTTCGGGTTCAGCAGCGACACCGTGTACGCCGCGCGCGAGTTGCAGAAGCCGGGGTAGAACTCCTCCGTCAC
Organism: Acidobacteriota bacterium; assembly: GCA_021823305.1. GTDB lineage: Bacteria > Acidobacteriota > Terriglobia > Terriglobales > SCQP01 > SCQP01. The sequence goes on along the minus strand of JAKAOE010000003.1, from coordinate 8,347 downwards.
CACGCAGCCGCCCACCACGCCCCGCCGCTCCAGGACCGTCACCTTCAGCCCGGCCTTGGCCAGGTAGCCGGCGCACACCAGCCCGTTATGCCCGCCGCCCAAAATCAGCGCGTCGCAATCCTGCTTTGCCATCTCGCGCCCAGTGTACGCTTCAGCAGGTGCCCCAGCCGCGCAAGGTCGGGCTGTTCCTCGCCACCATGCTGGTGGCGGGCAACATCGTGGGCTCGGGATTGTTCCTGTTGCCCGCTTCGCTCGCCGCCTACGGCAGTATGACCACCGTCGGCTGGCTGATCGCGGCCGCGGGCGCGTTGCTGGTGGCGCGCGTCTTCGGGCTGCTCGGCGCCTACGCGCCCGAGCGCGGCGGCGCCTGCGCCTACGCCGCCCGCGCCCTCGGCCCCGCCATGGGCTTTCAGGCCACCGCGCTCTACTGGATGTCCTGCTGGATCGGCGATATCGCCCTCGCGCTCGCCGCCATCGGCTACCTCGCCAGCCTGGTGCGGCCCCTGGCCTCGCCCTACGCCCTCGCCTGGGCCTCGGTCGCGCTTATCTGGCTGCTCACCTTCGCCAACCTGCTCGGCCCGCGCTGGATCTGCAAACTCGAGTTCGCCGCCATGCTGGTCGGGCTCGTCCCCATCGCCGTCGTGATCGTCGCCGGCTGGCGCGGCTTCCGCCTCGACGTTTTTCTGCACTCCTGGAACGTCTCGGGCCAGCCCGCCTGGCGCGCCTTCCCGCAGTCGCTGGTGCTGATGTTCTGGGCCTTCCTCGGCATCGAGAGCGCCTCGATCGCCACCGCCGTGGTGGAGAACCCCGAGCGCAACGTCGCCCGCGCCACCTGGTATGGCGTCCTCATCGCCGCGGTCGTCTCGCTCTCGGCCTGCGGCGTCGTCATGGGGCTGATCCCGGCGCCCGCGCTGGCGCGCTCCACCGCGCCCTTCGCCGACGCCGCCGGCCTTCTGCTCGGCCCCGCCGCCGCCGTCCTGGTCGCCGTCACCGCCTGCGTCAAGACCGTCGGCTCGCTCGGCGGATGGCTGCTCATCACCGCCGAAACCGGCCAGTCGGGCGCCGAGCATGGCCTGTTTCCCGCGCTCTTCGCCCGCGCCGGCCGCCGCGGCGCGCCGGTGTGGAACTACATCATCGTGGCGGCGCTGATGTCGCTTGGCGTCTTCGCCAGCGTCTCGCCCACGCTGGGGGAACAGTTCGGCAAGCTGGTCTCGGTTTCCGTCATCCTCTCGCTGTTGCTCTACGTCTTCGCCGCGCTCTCGCTCTGGCAGTTCGCCGACCCGTCGCGCCCGCAGCCCCAGGGCCTGCCGGCGCCGCGCCGCACCCGTGCCATCGCCTTCGCCGGCCTGCTCTTCGCGCTCGCGATCATCGTCCTCTCGCCCAGCGACATCCTCGCCCTCGCCGCCGTTATCGTCTTCCTCACCTACGCCCTTTTGCCCTTCTGCCGCCCCCGCGCCGATTTGGCCGCTCCCGCCCGCCCCGCTCCCTGACCTTTCGTTCCTCCATACGCGGCAACCTGGGGACGCCCTGGGCGCCAGCGGGTGTCCGTTGCCGGGGAGCGAAGCATGGCCACAGCCCGACCAACGCCGGGGTCCCCAGAGCGCTTGCGCTCTGGGGTGGCAACGGGAGGGCGGCGCAAGCAAAAGGTGGCCGAGCCACAATGAACAATGCACCCACAAGCCGCCCGTGCCGCCCCAAGCCGGTGTATAAATGCCTCCGGAGGCTGACATGATGCTTCTCCTGCCCATCCTTGTCTCCGCCGTGCTCGTCTTCCTGGTCAGCGGCTTTCTGCACATGGCGACGCCCTGGCATCATGGCGACTTCAAGCAAGTGCCCAACGAAGACACGCTCGCCGACGCTCTGCGTCCGGTGCTGCCGCCGCCGGGCGACTACCTCATCCCCGCGCCGCCCGGCGGCCGCGCCGAGGCCCGCGCCACGGGCTTCGCCGAAAAGTACCGCCGCGGCCCGGTCATGATGTTCACCGTGCTGCCGCCGGGTGAGACCGCGATGACGCGCCCACTCGCGCTTTGGTTCGTCTACACGCTGGTGGTCAGCGCGCTCGCCGCCCTGGTCGCCGGGCCGGTCGTCCCCCACTACCCGCCCGCCCTCCTGCATCTCACCCTCAACGCCGCCTTCCTCGCCTACGCCGCCGCGCTCTGGCAGCAGACCATCTGGTTTCGCCGCAGTTGGGTCACCACGCTCAAATCCACGCTCGACGCCCTGCTCTACGCCGTCATCACCGGCTTCGTCTTCCTCTGGCTCTGGCCGCGCTAAAACAGCGCGGGCGGGGCGCCGAACCCCGCCCGCGTTGTCACTGACAGCTGAGGGCTGACAGCGGAAAGCTACCCGCTACTTCCCCCTCCTGACGTAAATGCTGCCGTTGAAGTCGGTGATCCGGATCTCGGTGCCGCCGCCGTTCAGCTCGCCCTCGATGGTGCGATTGATCCGCACCCGGTACATCCCGTTCCGCCCGCGCTCGCTGCTGCTCGCCTGGGTGTGCCGCACCTGGAACTGGAAGCCGTTGTCAATGTAGATGTTGCCATGGTCGGTGCGCATGCGCAGGTTGGCGCGCGTCGCCGGCGGCAGGGTCACGTCAATCGTGCCGTTCATCGAGCTGAACGAGCTCGGCTTGTCGGGATCGAGCGCGTCCACCGTCGCCGTGATGCGCCCGTTGAGCGCGTTCGCCAGGATGCTGCCGCTGACGTGGTTGAGGTAGATGGCGCCGTTCAGGTCGCTCACGTTCAGGTCGCCGTGCACGCCGGTCACCGCGATCTCGCCGCCGTTCACCGTGTGCAGCTTGAGCGAGCTGTTCACCGGCACTTGCAGGCTGACGTCGCCGCCGCCGTCGAACAGCGACATGTGCACGTTGACCACGTTGTCGTTCTCGTCCGCCGTGATCGCGGGGTTCAGCGTCAGCCGGCGCATGCCCTGCGCTTCCGGCGGCAGCGGCCGCGCGTGGCGCGCGCGCCCGCCATGCGTGGTGATCACCACGCTTTGGCCGTTGTAGGCGCGCACCGTGATCGAGCCGAACACCATGGAGACGTTCACCCGCGCCGGCTGCGAGGGATGGCTGAGCGGCACCACCACGCGGTCGCTGCCTTGGGCCTGCGTCTGCGCCGCCGCCGGCGCGGCGGCCGCGCCCAGCGCCAGCGCCGCCGCCGTGATCGCCGCCAGCCAGAAGGGAAGAGTTCGTGGGTTCATATCCTGGGCTCCTGCCCGTAACAACCGCCGCCGCATGCGCCGGTTACCCTGCCATCACTTGGTCTCGTGTAAAAAGATATTGCCGTTGAGGGTGCGCAGCGTCAGCGTCGGCCCGCCCGCGCCGATGCGCGCCGCCGTCATGCGCCCGCGGCGGAAGACGATCATCCGCCCCTCGCGGCCGGCGGTGCCGCGCGCCGCCACCGGCGTGGTGGCGAAGTCGCTGTACACGTCGCCGTTCAGCGTGTTCAGCCGCAGGTCGGCGTTCAGCCCCGGCCGCAGGTAGAGGCTGACCTTGCCGTTCACCGTCCGGAAGCGGCAGTTGCCGCCGGGATTGCGCGCGAAGCGCGCCACCACCGCGCCGTTCACGGTGCTGGCGTCGCCCGAGCCCCCCATGTCCGCCAACTCGATGCCGCCGTTGACGTTGCGCACCCGGAAGCGGCCCGTCACGCCGCTGGCGCGCACCGTGCCGCCGTTCACCGTGCGCAGGTCCACGCTGCTGCCGCGCGGCACGTGCAACACGAAGGTGAACTCCGGCTCGTAGCTCGGGTTGTCCCAGTGCACGCAGCCGCCGCCGCAGCGGAACGGCCCGTCCACGTACAGCTTCAGCCCGTCCGCGCCCGGCGTCACGTCCAGCTTCACCTCGCGCTCGCCCCGCGCCAGCGCCGCCTGGCTCCGCGCCCGGATGGTCTCGGTCGCGGTGAAGCTCACCTGCGTGCCGCCGTCGCCGGTCACTATGATCGGGCCGGTGATGTTGTCCACCACGATGCGCGGCGCCGCGCCCAGGCTGAGTGTGCGCTGCGTCACCTGCGGCTGCGAACGGTAGTCCCAGTCCCGCCGCGGCCGCGGCTGTGCCGCCGCCGACAGCGTCAGGGCAAACACCAGCGCCAGTCCCGCCGCCGCGGTGATCTTCGTTTCCAGTTCGCGTTGCGTCATCGTTCCGGTCTCCTCATTCGCGCGTTCGTTCAGTTCCATCCCGGCTGCTGCAGCGCCCAGATCGCGTGCTGCCGCACCTGGGGGTTGTAGGCCGGGTCGCGGCTCACCGCCTCGAGCAGCGGCCGCGCGTTCTGATCGTGCGTCTCCACAAACGTGTCCAGCATCGCCACCTGCACCAGCGGCGAGGTCTGGTGCGGAAACGCCGCCACCAGGCCGCTGCGGATGCCGGGCTGCGCCGCCCGCCGCGCCAGCGCGTCCACCGCCGCCAGCCGCACCTCCGAGCTCGGGTCGTACTCCAGTGAGTGCAGCAGCGCCTGCTCGATGCGCGGATCGTTGCCCGGCAGCCGGCTGCTGTAGCTTACCCCCTGCAGCCGGTCGTTGGCCGACTGCTGCTGCAGCAGCGAGAGCGCCGCCAACTGCCGCGTCGCCTCCACTTCCCGCTGCAGCGCCGCCACCTGCGCGCTGGTCGCCGCCGCCGGCGCCGCGCGGCCCGCCCCGCGCGCCACCCACCCCAGCCCCGCGCCCGCGGCCAGCAGCAGCGCGGCCGCCACCGGCGCCCAGGCCAGCCGTGCCCCGCCCAGCAGCCGCTCCCACCATCCTGGCCGCGCTAGGGCCGCCTGGTAGCCCGCCAGCATCTCCTCAAATCGCTGCCGTTGCTGCGGCCGCGCCGCCGCCGCCGGCAGTCCACCCAGCCGCTGCCACATCTCCGCCGCGCCGGCGCACTCCCCGCAGGCTGCCAAGTGCTGCCGCAGCCACTGCCGCTCCTCCGCCCGCTCCGGAGCCTCCAGATCCCCCTGGAAAAACTCCGGCAGCAGCGTTTCCGCCCGCTCACACGCGCTCATGCTTCACCTCGCTGCACCAGTTCCTGGTACGCGTCCCGCAGCTCGCGCAGCGCGCGATGCACGCGCACCTTCACCGTCCCCGTCTCACACCCCAAGATCGCCCCGATCTCCTCGTGCCGCAGCTCCTGGAACCGGCTCAGCACCAGGATTTCGCGCTTCTCCTCCGGCAGCCGCGCCAGCGCCAGCGCCAGCAGCCGCTGCTCCTGCGCCGCCTCCGCCGCGTCCGCGGGCTCAAAGCTCGGCGTATACGCTTCGTCCCAGTCCACCTCGCCGCGCCGCTTGTGCAGATGGTCGAGCCGCGCGTTGCGGGCGATATAGTACATCCAGGTCGCGAAGCGGCTGCCGGGGCGGTAGGTGGCGCGGTACTTCAGGATGCGCACGAAGACGTCCTGCACCAGGTCCTCGCCCGCCGTCCGCGTCGCGCCCAGCCGCAGGAAATAATTCAGCAGCGGCCGCTGGTGGCGCTCGAACAGCTCCGCCAGGAGGTTGACCTGCCCCGCCCGCACCGCGCTCATCAGCGCGTCATCGTCCATCGCGGCGGCGTCGGGTCCTACCATGGCCAGTGGAATCGTCCCCACCATCGCATCCTCTCACCTCGCCTAAACCGGCGCGCCGGCAAAAGGTTACGGGCAGGGCAGGATGCGGCCGCTACTCGCTCCGCAGCGTGATCGCCGGATCCACTCGCGTCGCCCGGCGGGCCGGGAAAAAGCTGGCCACCAGCGCCACCGCGAGGAACAACAGCGAATATTCTACGTATGTCGTTGCATCCGTCGGCGGCAGCCCGTAGAGCAGCCCGCCCACCGCCTTGCTCAGCAGCCACGCTCCCGCCAGTCCCAGCGCCAGCCCCAACCCCACCAGCACCATGCCGCCGCCCAGCACCAGCCGGAAGATGTCGCCCGAGCCCGCGCCCATCGCCATGCGTACGCCCAGCTCACGCCGCCGCTGCCGCACCCCGTAGGCCATCACCCCGTAAATGCCGATCGCCGCCAGCAGCAACGCCAGCAGCGCCAGCGTGCCCAGCAGCATCGCGCCCATCTCCGCCGGCCACAGCGAACGCTCGATCGGCGTCTCCGCCGTCTGCACCCGGGTGGCGGCCAGGAGCGGGTTCTGCTGCTCGAGCAGATGGCGCAGCTCCGGCAGCACCGCCGCCGGCGGCCCCGCCGTGCGCACCGTCAGCCCGAGCGCCGTCTCCGGATACTGCGCCAAGGGAAAGTAGCAGAACGGCGTCGGGTTTTCCGAGAGCGAAAAATACTTGATGTCGCGCGCCACGCCCACCACCTGCGAGTATTCCGTGTCGCCGGTGAACATCACGCGCTTGCCGATCGGATCCTGCCCCGGCCACATCTGCTTCGCCATCGTCTGGTTGATGATGATCACCTTGGGGCTGTTCGCGGTATCGGTCGCGGCGAAATCGCGGCCCTCGACGATGGGGATCCCCATCGTCTGGAAAAACGATCCCGGCGTCACCGACTCCACCACAGTGAACACCGGCGCCCGTCCCGGCTGCGCCGGCCGCCCTTCGACCTGATAGCTGCGCGCGAACCCCGAGGGCGCCATGGGCGTGCCGTTGGCCAGCGTCGCCGCCGCCACGCCGGGCAGCGCCTGCACGCGCTGCAGCAGCGTGCGGTCGAATGCCTCGATCTGCTGGTCGGTGCCTGGCTTGCTCAAATCCATGCCCACCGTGCCCAGATCGAAGTTCATGGACGCCAGATGCGCGGCGTCAAACCCCGGGTTGGTGGTGCGCATGTTGTTCAGGCTGGCCAGAAACAGCCCGGCCACGATCAGCGTAACCAGCGCGAAGCCGATCTCGCCCACCAGCAGCAGATTGCGCAGGCTCCAGATCCGCCCCCCGCCCGCCGCCGGCTCGCTGCGCTCCTTCAGCGCCTCGGTCAAATCCAGCCGCGTCGCCTGCAGCGCCGGCGCCAGGCCGAAGCCGATCCCCGCCGCCAGCGAAATCACCAGCGCGAACAGCAGCACCCGCCCATCCAGGTGCACCTGCAGCGCCGTGTTCACCAACTGCGGCGGCCGCTTGGCCCAGAGCCAGTCGCGCGCGCCCTGCGCGAACATCAGCCCCACCCCGCAGGCGAGCAGCGCCAGCAGGCTGCTTTCCACCAGCAACTGCCGCATCAGCCGCCCGCGCGACGCCCCCATCGCCAGCCGCACTGAAATCTCGCGCTGCCGGCTCATGCCGCGCGCCAGCAGCAGGTTGGCCACGTTGGCGCAGGCGATCAGCAGCACCAGCCCCACCACCGCCATCATCACCAGGAACGCCTGCGCGAACTGCGCCCGCCCATTCGCGCCCAGCCCGGTCTCCAGCATCGGGATCAGCGTCGCCGTCTGCCCGCGGTTCGCCGCCGGGTACTGCTCCTCCAGCTCCCGCGCCGTCACCTTCACCGCCGCGATCGCCTGTTCGAGCGTCACCCCCGGCGCCAGCCGGCCGAAGGCCGACAGCATCCGCGGCCGCCGCTGGGGAAAATAGCCGAGAAACTGTCCCGTGACCAGTTCCGGATACATGGTGATCGGCGCCCACAGATTCGGGTTCCCGAACGTCAGCGTCCCGTTGAACGACGCCGGCGCGACGCCCGCCACCATGAAGTTCGCGCCGTTCAGCGCAATCGTCCGGCCCACAATCCCCGGGTCGCCGCCAAACTGCCGCTGCCAGTAGTTGTAGCCCAGCACCACCAGCGCGCCCTTGCCCGTCGCCGGCGCTTCCGCGGCGGTGAACACCCGCCCCAGCGCCGCGTGCACCCCCAGCACCTGAAAGTAGTTGCCGCTCACCAGTTGCACGCCCGTCTGGCTGCTGTGGCCGTGGTAGGTCAGCGTCGCCCCGGTCCCGCCGTACGCCGCCAGCCCCGAAAACACCCGCGTGTCCTTGGCGTAGTCCTGATAGTTCGGGTACGAAAGGCCGAGGTAGCCGTTGCCCCCGGTGTTGTCCTGCGTGTACAGGTTCACCAACCGCGCCGGATCCTGCGCCGCCACCCGGTGGTTCATCACCGCGTTCCACACCGTGTAAATGGCGGTGTTCGCCCCGATCGCCAGCGCCAGCGACACCACCGCGATCAGGCTCAGCGTCTTGTTCTTGCCCAGCGTCCGCCAGCCGAACTTCACGTCCTGCCAGATGTCGTGCATCCCACCTCCCGTGCCCTACCCCCGCAAGGGTTTGGTGAGTAGTTGCACGTCGCCCGCCACTATAACCCACATGGAATCAGTACGAACCGGTGTTTGCGACGTCCGGTCCCGGCTCTCCCCCGTCCGCTTCCGGACAGCGCCGCGGCCACCGCGCCTGTCAGCCTCGTCGCGCTATTCTGTTGCGGCATGGACTGGCGCCGGCACCGCGAGGACCTGTTTCGCCACGACCAGTGGCGCATCGG
>JAKAOE010000411.1 GCA_021823305.1 Acidobacteriota bacterium | reverse complement strand
GGAGGAGTTTCATCCCGTCCCCGACGCCCCGCTGCGCCAGGGCTCCTACCGCTCGCTCGCCGCCTGCGCCAACCACTTCGCGCGCGAATCGCACATGGATGACCTGGCCCGCGCCGTCGGCATGGATCCGCTCGCCTTCCGCCTGCGCAACTGCGCCCACCCCCGCCTGCGCGACGTCTACCTCGCCGCGGCGCAACAGTTCGACTGGCAGGGCCGCAACAAACAACCGCGCCACGGCTTCGGCCTCGCCGGGGGCATCGAAAAGGGCGGCCACGTCGCCGCCTGCGCCGAGGTGCGCGTCGAGCCCGATGGCGAGGTGAAGATCCTGCGCGTGGTCGAGGCCTTCGACTGCGGCGCCATCGTGAATCCCAACGGCTTGCGTAACCAGATCGCCGGCGGCCTCACCATGGGCATCGGCGGCGCCCTCTACGAGGCCATCGAGTTCGCCAACGGCAGGATCCTCAACCCCACCTTCGCCCGCTACCGCGTCCCGCGCTTCCGCGACGAGCCCAAGATTGACGTGGTGCTCGTTGACCGCAAGGACGAACCCTCCTTCGGCGCCGGCGAAACCCCCATCGTCGGCATCGCCCCCGCCGTTGGCAACGCCATCTTCGACGCCATCAGCCTCCGCCGCCGCGACCTCCCCATGGCCCCCGGCGGCAAGCTCCCGCTCAAGGCGTAGGTGTTGCTACCAGATGTGTACCCGGTCGTCCGCCGGCCGCCACATCGGCTGTCCCGGCTTGATCCCGAACGCCTGGTAGAACGCCGGAATGTTCGATAGCGGCCCGATTACGCGGTACTCCGCTGGCGCGTGCACGTCGCTCAGCAGTTGCCGCCGCAGGCTGGCCTGCGTCTGTTGCGACAGCCAGCCCAGCGCGTAGCCCAGGAAGAAGCGCTGCAGCGGCGTCAGCCCGTCGATCTTCTTGCCCGCCTTGTACTCCGCCGTCTGCTCGAACGCGTCCAGCCCGAGCAGGATGCCACCGTAGTCGGCGATATCCTCGCCCAGGCACGCCGCGCCGCGGATGTGCAGCCCCGGGATCGGCTGGTAGGCGTCGAACTCCTTCACCATCAGCGCCGCCCGCCGCTGGAAGCGCTCGGCGTCCTGCTTCGTCCACCAGTCCTTCAGGTTGCCGTGCGCGTCGAAGTGCCGCCCTTCGTCGTCGAAGCCGTGCGTGATCTCGTGCCCGATGGTCGAGGCGCCGGAGTAGCCGTAGACGATGGCGTCGTCCAGGTCCTTGTCCGGCACGCCCGGCACCGCGAACTGCGCCGCCGGCAGCACGATCTCGTTGTTCGATGGGTTGTAGTAGGCGTTGTACGTCTGTGGCGTCATGTCCCAGCGGTTCCGGTTCACCGGTTTGCCGAACCGTCCCACCATCTTGTGGAAGCGCCACTCGGCCGCGCGCATCATGTTGGCCGCGAAGGAATCGCGCTCGATCATCAGCCCCGAGTCGTTGGGCCACTGGCTGGGATAGCCCACCTTGGCCGCCACCGCCTGCAGTTTGATCAGCGCCTGCTGCTTCGTCGCCGGGCTCATCCAGGTGAGCTTCTCGATGCGGTGCCGGAACGCCGTGCGGATCGCCTGCACCAGCGCCGTGTAGCGCGCCTTCTCCGCCGGCGGGAAGTAGGCGGCGACGAACTTCCGCCCCAGCTCCATCCCCAGCGCCCGGTTCTCGGCCCGCAGCACCCGCTTCCAGCGCGGCTGTTGCTGCTTCTGCCCGCTCATGTCGGTGCCGTAGAACTGGAAGTTGGCGTCGCGAAAGGCCGCGCCCAGATAGGGCGCGTAGGCGTCCACCAGATGCAGGCGGAGGTAGTCGCGCAGCACGCTCACCGGCGTCTCGCCGAGCGCTGTATTGAGGCCGCGGATGAACGCCGGCTGGCCCACCACCACCGTCCTGGCCGGCAGCCCCCAGCCGTCGAGCGCCTGCCGCCAGGCGATACGCGGCGAGTAGCGCGCGGTCAGCGCCTCCGGCGTCATCGGGTTGTAGTTTTTGTTGGGATCGCGCAGCGCCGCCAGCGGCAGCGAAGCTTTCGCCAGCTCCGTCTCGAACCGCATCACGCCCTGGGCGCCGGCTGCGGCCGCCGCCGGCTTTTGCCCCAGTAGCCCCAGCATGCGCTGCAGGTACTGCGCGTACTCCGTGCGCAGCTTGGCCACGCCCGGCTCGGGATTGAAGTAGAAGTCGCGGTTGGGCAGCCCCAGTCCGCCCTGGCCGAGATGCACCGTCATCTCGGCGCTGTCTTTTTCGTCCTGCTCTACCCCCATGCGGTAGAAAGCGTCGATGCCCAGCGGCTCGAGCGCGCGCGCCACCGCCAGCGCCTGCGCCGGCGTGGTGATGCCGGCGATCTGCTGCAGATACGGCGCCAGCGGCGTCAGCCCCGCCGCGTCGGCGTGCCCCGCGTCCATCGCCACCGCCCAGAAGTCGCCGATCTTCTGCTCGTCGCTGCCCGCCGCGGCCTGGCCCGCCGCCGCCTGCTCGCTGATCGTGCGCAGCCGTGCGTTGATCTCGTTCTCCACCAGGTTGCCGATGCCCCAGGAGGAGTCGGTGGCCGGGATCGGGTGCTTGGCGATCCACCCTTCGTTGGCGTAGAGGAAGAAGTTGACCCCCGGGTTGACCGCCGCATCCATGTCGGCGGTGAGCGGATCGGGGATGGCCGCGGGCGCCGGCTTGGCGGCGTGCCCGCACGCCGCCAGGCCGCACGCGGCCAGCAGCAGAAGGCAGCTGAGCTTGCGCATGCCGGGATTATGCCACGTCGTGAGCGGGGCCGGACGGCGTCGCGGCGAGCCGCGCCGCGGCATATCCCACCAGCGTCAGCCACAGCAGATCGGCGGTCGCCAGGTGCAGCAACTGCATCCCCGCCGGTGCCGTCAGCGCCACGTCCAGCGCCCCGCACGCCCACTGCACCCCCACCGCCGCCGCCACCGCGATGCCCAGCCGCCGTGCC
>JAKAOE010000410.1 GCA_021823305.1 Acidobacteriota bacterium | reverse complement strand
GCCTTCTGGGTGCTCGGCGATCTCTCACTGCTCGAACAGTTGAGCCGCCTGCCCGCCGCCGATCCCTCCAGCCCGTATCTCTTCGCGCCGCAGAAGGCGTGGCTCAGCCCCGTCTACGGCGGCGGCTTCCGCCCGCGCCCCGGCATGGGCCAGAACCCGCCCTTCGGCGCGACCGTCTACTTCAGCCTGCCGCAGTCCTATAACGGTTCCACCCCGGTCACGCTGACGTTCGCCAACGTCAACGGCCAAACCATTCGCCAGTTCACGCTGCATCTCAAGAAGAAGGTGAAGGCCAAGAAGCCGGCCAACCCCGCCGATCTCACCCCCGCCCAGCGCGAGGCGCAGGCCAGAGAGCGCCTCACCGCGATCTCGCCCGGCATGAACCGCTTCCAGTGGGATATGCGCTATCCCAGCGCCGCCACCGTCGGCGGCGGTTTCATCCGCCCCCAGGGCGTCGGCGTGCCCTACAGCATGGCCGGCCCGATCGTCACCCCCGGCGACTACACCGTCACGCTCAACTACGGCGGTCAGTCCCTGCGCCGGACCTTCAGCGTCGCCCTCGACCCGCGCCTGCACGCCACCCAGGCCGAGCTCGAGGCGAAGCTAGCGCTGGAGCTCCAGATTCACAACACGCTGAACCAGCTCAACCGGCAATTGAATCAGGCCATCGCGCTGCGCGCCCGCCTGGCGAAAGACCCCGCGCCCGGCCAGTCCGCCGCCGTCGCCGGCCTGACCCACGCCATCGACGCCCTCATCCAGATGAAGCTGCGCGGCGACGAAACCGACGCCGTCTTCGGCACCCGCGTGGACCTGCATCTCGCCTATCTGTCCGGCGAGGTCGCCGAAGGCTATCGCCGCCCCACGCCCGCCGAATACGCGGCCTACAAATACCTCTCCGGCAAGATCGCCGCCGGCGAACAGGTCCTGACCTCCGCCATCTCCACCGCCCGCCAGGTCGCGCCGCCCTCCGGCCGGAACTGAGCCGGCGAAACGCCGGCCTTCACCTCCGCGGCGCGCGCCGCGTTGCAAGCGCGCGCCCGCGCGCCACATTGCAGCCGCCAATCCGCCACGCAACCGTCACCGCGTCCCCCGTCGCCGTGACATCGGATGGATCAGGCCGGCCGAAGGTATGCGCCGGCCGGAGCCATCGTATGCACCGCGGCCCGTCGCAACCCAGCCTCACGCAAGCCCGCCGCCGCTCCGTCCGCCACACCCAGCCCGGCCTTTTACGAAGGCTGCCCCAACAGAATCAACCAGTTGCAGCCGATTTACATAAAAACCACCCCCCCCCGCCTCCGCCCGCGATTGGTCGCTCCCGCGCCCCCGGGGGGCCGTCGTGCCGATCACGGGCAGGCGCCGGGCGACTTTATGAGGCTCGCCCCAACGGAATCAGCCGCTTGGCCAGGAAAATGAGCACTAAGCGGCCGCCCCGGCGCCGCGCTGGTGAGATGTCCGTGTGGTCTACCCCGGCGTCTTTACTGCGCCGGCGTCATCCAGACGTCGTCCTTCACGTCAACCGACGTCGTCAGCGTCTGCCCGCCGACCGTGAGCCGCACCATGTACGTGCCCGGCGCAAGCAGCGGCCCCAGCGGCGCGCCGCGCCCGAAGAAGCCGCCGAATCCGCCGCGGCTGTTGGCCACGAAGGGCACCCCCTCGGGCCCGCGTCCGCCGCGTCCGCCGCGTCCGCCGCGTCCGCCGCGTCCGCCGCGTCCGGCGGCGTTGCCGCGCCCGCGCGGCGCCGGCGGCGGAATGCCGCGCATGTTCCACTGGAAGCGGTTCATGCCGGCCTTGAGGTTCACCTTCATCGTGCTGACCACCTTGTTGTTCGCCAGAAAGTCCACCGTCCCCGGCCCCATCGCCGACCGCGCCCACACGCTGATCGCCGTTCCGCCCTGCGGGTTCTGGCCGCGGAAGGCGTTCTGGAACACCGGGTTCTGCTCTTGAATGTCGGCCTTCCACTCCACCGCCGGCCGCGGCTGGAACAGGTGTACGTCGCTGTCTCCGATCTGCCCGAGCTGCTCCAGCGGCGTGATGTCGTCGGCGATCCAGAGCGAGCGCCCGTGTGTCGCCACGATCAGGTCGCGGTCGCGCGGATGGATCAGGATGTCGTCCACCGGCACTTCCGGCAGGTTGGTCATGAAGCGGTGCCAGCTCTTGGCGCCGTCAATCGAGATGAACAGCCCGAACTCGGTGCCCACGAACAGCAGGTTGGGGTTGCGGCTGTCCTCGCGCAGCGCGTTGATCTGCCCCACCGCCGGCAGGTTGGCGGTCACGTCGCTCCAGGTCTTGCCGTAGTCGGTGGTCTTGTACAGGTAGGGACGCCAGTCGTCGTTGCGGTGATTGTCCAGCGCCACGTAGGTCGTGGCGGGATTGAAGTGCGACGGCTCGATGCGCGACACCTGCACGTAGCCGCGCGGCGCCGACGGCACGCTCGCGTCCAGGTTGGGCATCACGTTGGTGAAGGTCGCGCCGTCGTCCAGGCTGAGCTGCAGGTTCCCGTCGTCGGTCCCCACCCAGATCTCGCCCGGCCGCGACGGCGACTCGCGCACCTGCGTCGCCAGCGAACTGGCCGAGTAGCCGTCATGCTTTTCCGCCATCGGCAAATTGCCCGCCACGCCCATGATCGCCATGTTCGGCGCCCAGCGGTTCACGTTCTTGGTCAGGTCTTCCGGGTTCATCGTCCAGGTGTTGCCCCGGTCGTCCGACTTGAAGAAATACTGCGCCGCCATGTAGATCTTGCGCGGGTTGAACGGCGAGATCTCGAACGGCGCGTCCCAGTAAAAGCGGAACGGCTCCGGATCCGGCGGCAGGTTGATGATGTTGCGCGGCCCGCCGCGCCCGCCGAAGCCCACCGGCCCCGCCGGCGTGCCCGGCGGCGGCCCGGCGTTCGGCCGGATGAACTGCATCGCGCCGCTGAGGATGTCGTGGCGCGTCATGCCCC
>JAKAOE010000409.1 GCA_021823305.1 Acidobacteriota bacterium | reverse complement strand
CCAGGGCCGGCGTACCCGCGGCGGCGCCCCGCCCGCCACCTGCTCCACCTGCGCCGGCCGCGGCCAGGTGCGCTTCCAGCAGGGCTTCTTCTCCGTCGCCCGCACCTGTTCCGCCTGTGGCGGCGCTGGCGTGGTGATCCGCGACCCCTGCCCGCTGTGCCGCGGCCAGGGACGGGTGACGCGCGAAGTCAAGCATCAGGTGGCCGTGCCCGCCGGGGTCGAGGAGGGCATGCAGTTGCGCCTCACCGGCGAGGGCGAGGCCGGCCTTAACGGCGGGCCCGCCGGCGACCTCTACGTATTGATCCATGTGCGCGCCCATCCGTTTTATCAGCGCAAGGGCGCCGAGCTCTACTGCTCGATCCCGATTTCGTTTCCGCAGGCGGTGCTGGGGTGCGACATCCACGTTCCCACCCCCTGGGGCGACGAGCTCGTCGCCGTGCCCGCCGGCACCGCCAGCGGCGCCGAGCTGCCGCCGCTCAAGGGCAAGGGCGCGCCGCGCGTGAATGGCCGCGGGCGCGGCGACCTGCACGTCTTCGTCGAGATCGAGGTGCCGAAAAAGCTGACCCGTGAGCAGAAGCTGGTGCTGCAGGAACTCGACCGCCTGATGCCCAACCAGAACGTCCCGCACGACGCCGGCCTGTTCGAGAGAGTCCGCGATCTGTTCGGCTAGCTTGGCCGCGCCCCATGTCCCGCCGCCGCTTCTTTGCCGACCGGGTGGAAGGCCCCGCGGCTTGGCTCGAGGGCGCCGCCGCCGTCCACTTGGCGCGAGTGCTGCGCGCCGCGCCCGGCCAGGAGTACGAGCTGGCCTGGCAGGGCCGCGTCTACCTCGCCCGCGTCCGCCGCGCGGTGCCGGCGCAGATCGCCTTCGACCTGATCGCCGAGCTGCCCGCGCCCCCGCCGGCGCCGGCGCTGGAGTTGGCGGTCGCGCTGTTCAAGTTCGATCGCTTCGAGTGGATGCTGGAAAAAGCCACCGAGCTCGGCCTCGCCCGCCTGCATCTGCTGGCCACCCGCCGCGTTGAGCCGCGCCTGCTCGCCGCCGCCGCCGGGCGCGCGCAACGCTGGCAGGCGATCGTGCGCGAGGCCGCCGAGCAATCGCGCCGCGCCGACTGGCCCGCGATCCTGCCGCCGCAGCCCCTCGCCGCCTTCCTGCGCTCGCCCGTGGCGTTCGCCGCCGGCCGCGAGCGCTGGGTGCTCACCGAGCCGCCCGGCGGGGAGTTGCTGCCCGCCCGGCACGGGCCCCGCCTGCTGCTCGCCGGCCCCGAAGGCGGTTGGGCGCCGGGCGAGTTGGAAGCCGCGGTCGAGGCCGGCTTCGCCCAAGCCTCGCTCGGCCCCCGCGTGTTGCGCTGCGAGACCGCCTTGCTCGCCGCCCTCGCCCGCAGCGCCTGAGCGCGCCGGCGCTTCAGTGGCCGAGCCAAACCTCGCGGAGCGCCCGCTCCGCCGGCGTCACCGTTGGCAGATCGGCCAGCGTGCAGGATTTTGCCAGCGGCGGCCCGGGGATGAGCGTCAGCTTCAACTGGGCGCCGTGCTCCACCGCCTGGATGGTCGCCGGCTGGCCCGGCGGCAGCGTGTCCAGCAATTGCGTCCCGTCGGGCGGCGCGGCCGGCGGCTGGCCGTTGACCGCGGTGATGCGCATGCCCTTGCCGAACTGCGCCCGCTCGCCCGCGCTGCCCGGTGCCACCCCCAGCACCCGGTTTCCGGCGATGTAGACACCGCTGTAGCCCCGCGCCCCCGGCGTCGGTACGCACGCCAGCCGCAGCCCGGCGGCGGCGAGATAGTGGTCGTAGGGAATCGTCTTCACGCCCGCGACGTAGTCCTGGAAGAAGCGCGCGTAGCTGTGCCCGCCCGCCACGTCGGCCAGCGCGTGCTCCACGTCCCGGTCGGTGTAGCCGCGCCCCGGCAGGTAATAGGACGTCCGCTTCGCGCGCCAGGTATGCGCCCACAGCCAGCGCATCACGTCGTTCAGCGATTTGCGCCCGTCCGTGCGCCGCCGCAGGTCGAGGTCGAGCACGGCGGCGATCTGTTCGCCGCGCGAGTAGTAGGAGCTGGTGGTGATGCCGGTATTGGTGTCCTGCCGCAGCGGCGTGGAGTCGTGGAACCAGGCCGTGAGCGACGAGTCCTCGGCGCTCATCAGCTTGTACGCCGGCGCGGTCAGCGATTGGCCAAGCGAGGCGCCGAGCAGGTCGAGATACTCGCGCGGTGTCTCCAGCCCGGCGCGCTCGATCGAAATCTCGCCGTAATACTGGGTGAACCCCTCCGCCACCCAGAGCGAAGGCGTGGGGTCGGGCGCCTCGTAATCGAACGGCCCCAGCGCCGTTGGCCGAATGCGCTTGACGTTCCACTGGTGGAAAAACTCGTGCGCCGCGTCGTCTTCGGCCTCCATCAGGCCGGCATTGCTCGCCAACCCGTCGGGCACCATGATTTGCGTCCCGAACAGGTGTTCCATGCCGTCGTAGCTTCCCGGATTGAAGTGGAAGAAGAACGTATAGGTGTCGAGGTCGTCCGGTCCGATCACGGCGTTCTCCACCCGCGCGATTGCCCGCAGCGCCGCCAGCAGCCCGGCCCGGTGGGCGGCGTCGCGCGCGGGGCTGATGGTGTCGTGGATCAGCACGCGGTAGGTTTTGCCGTCCAGGTGAAATCGGTCCAGGGTGAAATCGGGCGCGGCCTCGGTGGGCGCGTCGATGAAGACGTCGTAGTTCGGGAACCAGAGCTCGATCTGGTTCAGATGCCCCAGCTCGTTGAGGACCCGCCAGCCCCGCGGCGCCAGGATGTGGAGCCGCACCGGGTCCGGCTTGTCGCCCTCCGGATACATGAACACCGGCCCGCCATTGACATTGGCGTGGATCGCGTCGAGCTGGAAGAACGTCCCGTTCAGCGTGTTGCCGTATACGCGGTATTGCCAGCGTACGCGCGCGCAACCGCCGCTGGTCACCTGCCAGCGGTTG
>JAKAOE010000408.1:1232-2944 GCA_021823305.1 Acidobacteriota bacterium | reverse complement strand
TTCCGATCTAGGTATTGCTGGACCTTGCGGGCGAGATCGTCCGCGTCGTTGCCGGGGGAGACGACTTCGACGGCGAGGTCAGGGGCGCCGGAGGGGCGCTGGTGGAGGTCGAGGCCGGCCATGCGGGCGGCGGTAAGGAAGGCGAGGTCGGGGATGCGGATAGTGCTGGAATCGAGGCGGAAATCGGTTTCCCAGAAGATTTCGCCGAGATTGTTGGCCTGAGCGAAGGCGTGGATGGAAACGCCGAGACGATCGCGCACGCGGTTATGAAGCATGCGGGCGGAAGCGGTCATGACGAGAACTCCGCGGTCCAGTTCGACGCGGTAGCCGGGCTTTTCCGGCAGCGCGTCGTATTCGGCCTCGCTTAGGATGAGAGCCGTGCCCATGAGGGCAGTATAAGGCTGGAAACGGGCTATCGCGCCGGGCCATTTGGCTCTATTCTGGTTGGCAATGGCCCCCGAAACCCCCATCCGGCTATCCATCGAAGACGACGACACCACCGCGGCGAAGATCAAGGTCATCGGCGTGGGCGGCGGCGGCGGCAATGCCGTGAACCGCATGATTGACGCGCACCTGGACGGCGTGGACTTCATCGCCGCCAACACCGACAGCCAGGCGCTGAAGCTGTCGCGGGCGCCGGTGAAGATTCAGCTGGGCGGCAAGCTGACGGGGGGGCGCGGGGCGGGCAGCAACCCGGAGGTCGGGCAGCGGGCGGCGCTGGAGGACACGGAGAAGATTCTCGAGGCGCTGGAGGGCGCCGACATGGTGTTCGTGACCGCGGGGCTGGGCGGGGGGACGGGCACCGGGGCGGCGCCGGTGATCGCCTCGCTGGCGACGGAGATGGGGGCGCTGACGGTGGCGGTGGTGACCAAGCCCTTCAGCTTTGAGGGCAAGCGGCGGCTGGCGCAGGCGGAGCAGGGGCTGAAGCAGTTGGCGGAGGCGGTGGACACGGTGATCACCATCCCCAACGACCGGCTGCTGCTGGTGGCGCAGAACGCGCCGTTCATGGAGTCGTTCCGGATCGCCGACGATATCCTGCGGCAGGCGGTGCAGGGGATCAGCGACATCATCACGATTCCGGGGATCATCAACCGCGACTTCGCCGACATCCGCACCATCATGCAGGGCATGGGGTACGCCATCATGGGGACGGCGGTGGCGAGCGGGCCGCACCGGGCGGTGGAAGCGGCGCGGGCGGCGATATCGAGCCCGCTGCTGGAGAACACCTCGATTGAGGGGGCGCGCGGGATCCTGATCAACATCAGCGGTTCGAGCAACCTGATGCTGGCGGAGGTGAACGAGGCGAGCAGCGTGATCCAGGCGGCGGCGCACGAGGACGCGAACATTATTTTCGGCGCGTCGGTGAACGAGGCGATGGAGGACCAGATCAAGATCACGGTGATCGCGACCGGCTTCCGGGCGGAGTACATCCAGGAGCGGAACCGCGCCGAGGAGCGCGCGCCGCGGCCGGCGATCGCGGCGGCACAGGCAGCGCGGTCAGCCGAGGCGGCGGCTGCGGCGCGGACGGCGAATGGGGGCAGCGCGAGCGCGACGGCGGGTGCGCCACAGGAGCCCGAAGACGAACTCGACATTCCGGCGTTTTTGCGGCTGGGCGGCGGGCAGCTCAGTGAAGGCTAGGCTGCTGGCGCCGCTGCTGGCGCTGGCGCGCGCCGCCGCGGCCGGGCAGACGCTGAAGCTGCTGCCGTATCCGC
>JAKAOE010000408.1:0-1222 GCA_021823305.1 Acidobacteriota bacterium | reverse complement strand
TGGAGCGCGAGGCGGGCGAGCGGCGGCTGAGCGGGCGGGTGACGATCGCGGCGGACAACGGCAGCAAGGCGGACCGGTTCGCGGCGGAGATGCTGGCGCGCGAGGTGGTGGACATCGACCGGCTCAAGGCGCGGGTGGTGAACGGCGACCACGGCGCGCTGGTGCTGGCGCGGGCGGACTCGAAGACCGGGCAGCGTTGGCTGCGGCGGGCGGGAGTGGCGTTCCCGGAGGCGGCGCGGGGCGAGGGGTATGTGCTGGTGGTGACGCCGCGGCGGGCGGTGGTGATCGGGGCGAGCGCGGCGGGAGTGTTCTATGGCGCCGAGACGCTGCGACAGCTCATTCACCCGGCTTTCCTTGGCGCGGGGCCGGTCGTGGCTGCGCCACGACACCCGCTTACTACGTACGGCGGCGGCTACGCGGGGGCCCCCGGGAGACCCCGCTCCGCCGCGCCTCGAAAGGTGAACGCGGTAGCGACGGCGCCGGCGGTGCGGATCGTGGACTGGCCGGCGCTGCGCTGGCGCGCGGTGCAGATGGACTTGAGCCGGGGGCCGATTCCGTCACTGGCGGCGTTCCAGCGCGACATTCCGCTGCTGGCGGAGCTGAAGATCAACGCGCTGGTGCTGTATTTCGAGAACACGTTCCGGTATCCGGACCTGCCGGTGTGGCCGGCGCCGGGCGGGGCGATCACCTGGGCGGAGGCGGCGCAGATCGAGAAAGAGGCGGGGTGGTACCACATCACCGTGATTCCGGAGCAGGAGGCGTTCGGGCACCTGCACCTGGGATTGCAGGAAGAGCGGTACCAGGGGCTGATCGAGGATCCCTATGGGGCGCTGTTGTCGCCGGCGGCGCCGCAGTCGCTGGCGTTCATCGGGAAGATGTTCGCGGATTTGAACGCGGCGTTTCCGGGGCCGTTCTTCCACATCGGGGCGGACGAGACGGCGGAGCTGGGCGAGGGACGTTCGGCGGGGATGCTGCAGGCGGAGGGGCCGGGGCCGCTGTTTTTGAACTACATCCTGGCGATCGAGAAGGAGCTGCGGCCGTACCACCGCAAGATTCTGTTCTGGGGCGACATCGCGCAGCGGCATCCCGACCTGCTCAAGGAAGTACCGAAGGACATGATCGCGGTGCCGTGGGATTACGGGCGGCGGACGAGTTACAAGCCGCTGATCGAGCCCTTCACGAAGGCCGGGATTGAAACCTGCGTGGCGCCTGGAGCGAGCAA
>JAKAOE010000407.1 GCA_021823305.1 Acidobacteriota bacterium | reverse complement strand
TGTTCTCCCACCTTCGCGGCCAGCCAGCGCGCGCTGGCGGCGGCGGCGATCTGATACGAGAGCAGGCCGCCCAGCAGTGACCCCACCGTTGCCATCAGCGCGTAGTAACCCCAGCCGCGGGGATGGGCCGCCGCCAGCAGCAGCGTCAGCATGTCGGCGCCGCCGGGCAGCAAGGTGACCAGCGATCCGTCCGCCACCGAATACAGCAGCAGCCCCGGCCCGCCGAACCCGATCCACCAGCCCGCCAGACCGCCGGAATGGGGCGCGCCCTGCACCAAGCCTGACGGTACTACAATTGGGTTCACGCGCGGCGCCGCGCCGGAACGCCATGAGCGCGCCCGAGTCCACCGTGGTTTCGCAGCCCCCAGGCGGGGCGCGAGCCGAGCTGCGGGCGCTGGCCGATCAGGCGTTCGCGCGCGCCGCCGGCGCCCCGCTGATCGCCGGCAACCGGCTCACCCTGCTGCGCAACGCCGAGGAGAACTACCCCGCCTGGCTCGAAGCCATCGCCGCCGCCCGCGAGCGCATTCACTTTGAGTGCTACATCATTCATGACGACGCCGCCGGCCGCCAGTTCGCCGACGCGCTGATGGCGAAGGCGCGCGCCGGCGTGCGCGTGCGGCTGATCTACGACTGGTTCGGCGCGCTCGGCGCGGCCTCCTTCCGCTATTGGCGCCAGTTGCGCCGCGCCGGCGTCGAGGTGCGCTGCTTCAACCCGCCGCGCCTCGACAGCCCCTTCGGCTGGGTGAGCCGCGATCACCGCAAGATGCTCGCCGTGGACGGCCGCCTCGCCTTCGTCATGGGCCTGTGCGTCGGCCAAGCTTGGGTGGGCGAGCCGGCGCGCGGCATCCCGCCTTGGCGCGACACCGGCGTCGCCCTCGAGGGCCCCGCCGTGGCCGACGTCGAGCGCGCCTTCGCCGCCGTCTGGGCGCTCGGCGGCCCGCCCCTGCCGGCCCTCGACCTGCCGCCCGCTGCCGCCGCCATCCCGCCTGCCGGCGACACCGCGCTGCGCATCGTCGCCAGCGCCCCCGCCACCGCCGGCGTCTACCGCCTCGATCAGTTGATCGCCGCCCTCGCCCGCCGCACCATCTGGCTCACCGACGCCTACTTCGTCGGCACCTCGCCCTACGTCGAGGCGCTCAAGGCCGCTGCGCTCGACGGCGTGGACGTCCGCCTGCTCGTGCCCCGCGCCACCGACGTCCCCGGCATGCGCTCGCTCTCCCGCGCCGGCTTCCGCGGCCTGCTCCAGGCCGGCGTGCGCATCTTCGAGTGGACCGGCCCCATGCTGCACGCCAAAACCGCGGTCGCCGACGGACGCTGGGCGCGCGTCGGCTCGACCAACCTCAACCTCACGAGTTGGATCGGCAACTGGGAATTGGACGTGGTAGTCGAGGAGGAAGCCTTCGCCCGCCGCATGGAGGATATGTATCGCCGGGACTTGAGCGAAGCCGTCGAGATCGTCCTGCAGGACCGGCGTCGCGTCCGCCCCGCCGTGCCCCACGCCCGCCGCCGGTGGCCGAGCCGCCCGCGGCGGCGGCGCTTGTCCGGCGGCAGCTCCGGACGCGCCGCTGCCGGCGTGGTCCGCATCGGCAACACCGTCGGCGCGGCGATCACCAACCGCCGCACGCTGGAGCCGGCTGAGTCGCGCATGATGTTCGGCGCCGGCGCCCTGCTGTTGCTGCTGACCGCGGCTGCCTTCTTCTGGCCGCTGGTGGTCGAAGTGCCGGCCGTCGTCCTGGGCGGATGGGTCGCGCTTTCGCTCCTTCTCCGCGCCTGGCGCCTGCGCGGCGGCAAGCCCTAGCTGCCGCTCGCGCCCGGCCGGCTTGCCATGAACGATCCGCCGCACTTTCGCGCCGTCACTTACAACATCCACAAGTGCCGCGGCATGGACGGCCGCTCCGATCCCGACCGCATCGTCGCCGTGCTCCGTGCCGTGGATGCCGACATCGTCGCCCTCCAGGAAGTCGTCGGCCCCGGCGGCAGCCTCGATCACGCCGCCTATATCGCCGCCCGCCTCGGCATGCACTCCAGCCTGGGCGAGAACCGCCGCCTCCGCGGTGGCGCCTACGGCAACCTGCTGCTCAGCCGCGTCGCGCCGCGCACCGTGGCCAACTACGACATCACCGTCCGCGGGCGCGAGCCGCGCGGCTGCCTGCGCGTGGACCTCGCCGTCGCCGGCCGCCCGCTGCACGTCTTCAACGTCCACCTCGGCACCTCCTACCGCGAACGCCGCGAACAGGCGCGCCTCTTGCTCAGCGCCGAAATCCTCGCCCGTCCCGGCCTCGCCGGCGGCCGCCTCCTGCTCGGCGACTTCAACGAATGGGTTCGCGGCCCCGCCACCCGCCTGCTCAGCGCCGAGCTCCAGAACGCCGACGTCAAGCTGCATCTCGGTTTCGGCCGCACCTATCCCGGCCTGCTGCGCCTGCTCCACCTCGACCACATCTACTTCGACCCCGCCCTGCATCTGCTCGGCATGGAGCTGCACCGCTCCCGCCTCGCCCGCCTCGCCTCCGACCACCTGCCCCTGGTGGCCGAGTTTCAATGGTGAGCGCGTCGCGGGCGCTCCGGTAGGCGCGTATCATGGGCGTGGCTCCTGTGCCCAGCCGGCATGCCGGGCGGGCGGGACTCCGGTCGCGGCAGCTTGGAGACGCCCTGAGCGCCAGCGGGCGTCCGTTGCCGGGGATCGAAGCTCGGCCACAGCCCGACCAACGGGAGGGCGTCCCCAAATCGGGGGTGGCCGTGCCACTCGCCCCCGCGGCGCAGGGGCAGGGCCGCGGACTTTGGGCGTGCTGGTGAACTGGATCTCCCTACAGGTATTGACGGTGCTGTTCGTCGCCGCGCTCATCCGCTCGGCCTTTGGATTCGGCGAAGCCCTGGTGGCCGTGCCGCTGCTCGCGCTCATCATCCCGATCCAGCTCGCGGCGCCGATAGCCGTACTGATCTCGAAGATC
>JAKAOE010000406.1 GCA_021823305.1 Acidobacteriota bacterium | reverse complement strand
AATGAAAACCATGCGCAAGCTGCTGCTGAGTACCGCCCTGGCCGGTCTGGTGATGGCGTTGGGCGCCTGCCACACCAGCGCTGTCTCCGGCCCGAGTCCGGCGCCGCCGGGCAATTACACCGCCGACATCCGCACCGATCTCGGCACCATTACGGTGCAGCTGTTCCCGCGCCGCGCCCCGCTCGCGGTGGGCAACTTCATCGGCTTGGCGGAAGGCACCCAGGCGTGGCGCAACCCGCGCACCGGCATGGTCGAGACCCATCAGCCCTTCTACAACGGCCTCACCTTTCACCGCGTGATCCCCAACTTCATGATCCAGGGCGGCGACTATCTCGGCAACGGCACCGGCGACGCCGGGTACGAGTTCAAGAACGAGATTGCCCCCTCGCTCACCTTTGACCGTCCCGGCCGCCTGGCCATGGCCAACGCCGGCCCCAACACCAACGGCACCCAGTTCTTCATCACCGTCGCCCCCTACCCCTCACTCAACGGCAACTACACCATCTTCGGCCAGGTCACGGCGGGACAGAACGTCGCCGACGCCATCAGCCGCGTCCCCACCGACCCCGCCAACAACCGCCCGCTGACCCCGGTCCACATCGTTTCGATCGTCATCCACAAGAGCAGCTGACCTCATCATGCGGCGCTGGTGCATCGCGGCGTGCGTCCTGCTGCTGGCTGGCTCGGCGGCGGCGCAGGGTTCGCCCCGCGCCCGCCGCGGCCGCTCCACACCGCGTCTAACCGGCGCCCGTCGCGCCGAAGTCCAGCAGGCGCTGGCGGCGGCGCGCGCCGCTGCCGAAGCCGCGCCCGCCTGGGCCGCGCCGCAGCTGCTGATCTCGGTGGCCCGCGCCGGGCTGCCGCAGTTCCGCTCGCAGGCGCTCGCCGACGACACTGCCGCCTTCCGCTTGGCGCTGGCGCTGCCTTCGCCCGCCGACCCCTCCACGCCCGCCGGCCAGGCGCGCGAACAGATCAAGCGCAACGCCGAGCTCGAGGCGGTGAGCGAGCTGGCGCGCAACGCCGGCGCCGCCGCCGCGCTCGCCTTGGTGCGCTTGGCGGATGTGCCCAAGGCCCCGCTCTACGATCAGTTGCTGCTTGGCGCGCGCCTGTCCCCCGCCGCCGCCCTGAACTTGGTGCAGGAGTGCGAGCTCCAGGGCACCTTCCCCTATCGCGGTGCCGCGGCGCTGGTCGAGCGCCGCCGCATCCGCGGCTTCGACCTGACCGCGCTGCTCACCGACGGCTACCTCCGCGCCGGCGACGAGACCGGCCCGCGCCAGATCAGCGCCGCCGTGTTCTTCCTCCAGGCCGGCCGCCGCGCCGCCCCCGCCCTCGACGGCACGCTCGAGACCGCCGCGGTGGCGCTGCTCCGCCGCCTCGCCGGCGACCAGCCCGCCGCCGCCGCCGCCACCGGCTTCGAGCGTAGCGCCGCCGTCCGTTTGCTCGCCCTGCTGCGCGCGGTGGATCCGCCGCGCGCCGCGCAATGGGCGGTCTCCCACCCCGGCTTCGCCCTCGCCGGACCGGCCTACGGTTACGGCTACTTCCCGGGCGGCGGCAATGTCCGCTTCGCCTTCGCCCTCAGGCCGCGCCTCGGCCCCGCCGCCGTCCCGTCGTCCGTGGCGGACGAGCCGGTGGCGCAGTTCCTGGCGCGCCTCAACCAGGCCGAACGCGACCAGCGCCGCGATCCCGACGCCGCGCTCGCCGCCGCCGACCGCGCCGGTGACTTGCTCAACCAGGGCTTGTGGGACACCCAGGCGCCCGCCGCCGCCCGCCTGGCGCTGATCTACGCCCGCGTCGGCGATAGCGCCGACGCCGCCAACCTCATGGCGCAGTGCCTCGACCAGGCCGGCCGCGAGGCCCGCCAGGCCGACGCCGCCTACGACAACGCCGGCGCCGCCGGCCAGGCGCAGCAGGCGCTCCACCTCCAGGCCGCTAGTTGGCCGGTCACCGCAATCTACGGCCTCGCCGCCCGCCTCGACTTCACCACCGCCCTCGAGCGCGCCGAAAACGCCAACTTCACCCTCGACAAGCCCTTCGTCCTCGCCCGCCTCGCCTTGATCGCCCAGCTCGGCCGCGCCCGCTGATCCGCGCCCAGGTCTCGCGGCGGCAGCGCCGGTTGCCTGCGCGCAAGGCGGCGCGCGGAAGCCGCGTACCGGGACCTACACGTCAACCCCCGCCTGCGTGCGTTCAGGACGTCTCCGGTTGCCGCGCGGCGCGTGGCCGCCACGCAGGCCGCGGCGCAGACTGGCGATCAGCGGGCACTGCATCCTGCCCCGGCCCGTCCCGCACTCCCGAATCAGGCGCCTGAGCGCCCGTTCCATGCTGCGCAAATCGCGCAGCCGGGCATGGACCAGGTCCAGCTTGGCGGCGGCCAACTCCCGTGCTTCCTGGCAGTGGGTTCCATCCTCGAGCCGCAGCAGGCCACGAATCTCGTCTAGGCTGAATCCTAGCCGCTGCGCCGACTTGATGAACGTGACGCGCTCCTCATCGCTGGTTTGGTAACGGCGAATGCCGCCGTATGGGCGCGGTGGTTGGGCCAGCAACCCTCGCCGTTGGTAAAAGCGAATCGTTTCCACGTTGACGCCGGCTTGCCGGGCCAGCGTGCCGATGCTCATCGCGGGCGAGGGGGCGTCGTCGGGCATCGCTTGACTCCGTACTTAGGTACGGTAATAGGATAAGCCTGTGGGCGCCTTTGGGCAATTTTCTGAGAGGAGGCGGGGTATGGCAAGACTGAAGAACACCGGCAGCAGCGCGGTGTGGCTGCTGAGTTCAATTGTGGCGGCAATCGCCGCCAGTTTGTGCTGCGTTCTGCCAATCGCGTTCGCCATTCTGGGGGTCTCGGTTGTGGGCCTTTCGACGGCTCTGGCTGCTTGGCGTCCCGTTTTGCTGGGAGCCACTGGCGTTTTGCTAGCCGCCGGGTTCTATTTTGCCTATCGGCCCGCCAAGGCAGCCTGCGCGCCGGAC
>JAKAOE010000405.1 GCA_021823305.1 Acidobacteriota bacterium | reverse complement strand
CGACCGGCTGCTGGGGGTGGCGGCGCAGGACTTCGACGTGGTCACGGACGCGCGCCCGGCGCAGGTGATGGAGCTGTTTCCCAAGCACACCGCGGTGGGCGCCAAGTTCGGCGTGGTGCTGGTGCATCGCGAGGGCGCCGCGATCGAGGTGGCCACCTTCCGCACCGAGGGCAGCTACCGCGACGGGCGCCATCCGGGCGAGGTGGCCTACGCCACCACGCCGCAGGAGGATGTGGCGCGGCGCGACTTCACCATCAACGGGCTGCTGCAGGATCCGATCAGCGGCGAGATCCTGGACTTCGTCGGCGGGCGCGCCGACCTGGCGGCGAAGCTGGTGCGCGCCATCGGCGATCCCGGGCGCCGCTTCGCCGAGGATCACCTGCGCATGCTGCGCGCGGTGCGTTTCGCCGCCCGGCTCGGCTTCGCGATCGAGCCCCGGACCCTGGCGGCCATCCAGCGCACCGCCGCGGCGATCCACGGCATCAGCGCCGAGCGGGTGCGCGACGAACTGACCAAGATGCTGACCGAGGGCCGCGCCCGGCGCGCCTTCGAACTGCTGGAGTCCACCGGCCTGCTGGCGGCGATCCTGCCCGAGGTGGCGCGCATGCGGGGGGTGGAACAGCCGCCGCAGTACCACCCCGAGGGCGACGTCTGGACGCACACGCTGATGATGCTCGACGGGTTGGAGGCGGGCTGCCCGGCGGCGCTGGCCTGGGGGGTGCTGCTGCACGACGTGGGCAAGCCGCCCACCTTCCGCCGCGCCCCGGACCGCATCCGCTTCGACCGCCACGCCGCGGTGGGGGCGGCGCTGGCGACGGGCATCGCCCGCCGCCTGCGCTTTTCCGGGCACGAGGAGGAGGCGGTGGCGGGGCTGGTGGCGGCGCACATGCAGTGGATGGAGCTGCCCAAGATGCGCACCAGCACCCGGCTGCGCTTCCTGCGCCGGATGGATGTGGAGCTGCTGCTCGAGCTGCTGCGGCTGGACTGCGTCAACAGCCACGGCGACCTCAGCCTGCACCAGTACGCCCGCGCCCAGCTCGACGCGCTCGCCCCGGAGCAGCTGCGCCCGCCGCGCCTGCTCTCGGGCGACGACTTGCTCACCATGGGGTATGCGCCCGGCCCGCGATTCCGGGAGATATTGGCGGCGGTGGAGGACGCCCAGCTCGAGGGCGAGGTGGGCGACCGCGAGGCGGCGCGCGCGTTTGTCAGCCGGCGCTTTCCAATGCCACACTGAAGCCAGCCATGTTCCCCGTCCACCGCCCGCGCCGCATCCGCCAGAACCCGCAGCTTCGCGCCATGGTGCGCGAGCACCGCCTGACGCGCGCGGCGCTGGTGCAGCCGCTGTTCGCCGTCCCCGGGCGTGGGGTACGGCGCGAGATCAGCTCGCTCGCCGGGCAGCACCACCTGTCGGTGGACCTGCTGGTGGAGGAGGCGCGCGCCATCGCCGACGCCGGCATTCCCGCGGTGCTGCTGTTCGGCATTCCGGAGAGCAAGGACGAGCAGGGCTCGGGCGCCTGGGACGCGCAGGGGATTGTGCAGCAAGCGACGCGCGCGCTCAAGCGCGAGGTGCCCCAGCTGCAGGTTATCGCCGACCTCTGCCTGTGCGAGTACACGTCGCACGGGCACTGCGGCATCGTCACGCGCCGCGGCGACACCGCCCAGGTGGACAACGACGCCACGCTCGCACTGCTGGCGCGCACCGCCGCGTCGCAGGCCGAGGCCGGCGCCGACGTGATCGCCCCGAGCGACATGATGGACGGCCGGGTCGCGGCCATCCGGCGCGCGCTCGACGCCGCCGGCCACCCGGAGTTGCCCATCCTGAGCTACGCCGCCAAGTTCGCCTCGGCCTTCTACGGGCCGTTCCGCGACGCCGCCGGCTCGGCGCCCGCCTTCGGCGACCGCGCCGGCTACCAGATGGATCCGGCGAACGCGCGCGAGGCGCTGCGCGAGATGGAGCTCGATTACGAGGAGGGCGCCGACCTGCTGATGGTGAAGCCGGCGCTGCCCTATCTCGACATCCTGCGCGCGGCGCGCGAACGCTTCGAGGTGCCGCTGGCCGCCTACCAGGTGTCGGGCGAGTACGCGCAGCTGATCGCCGCGGCGCGCGCCGGCTGGCTCGACCTGGAGCGCGCCATGCTGGAGACGCTGACCGCGATCCGGCGCGCCGGCGCCGACGTGATCATCACCTACTTCGCCCGCCCGGCGGCGAAGCTGCTGCCTTAGCGCCCGGCCAGGCTACAGCAGGGGCGCGTTCCAGCCCTCCAGGCGCGCGCGCAGGAAGGCCATCGCCTGGTCTGCGGTGGCGCCGTCAATGACGCGATGGTCGAAGCTTAGCGTGAGATGCACGATCGAGCGGATCGCGATCGCGTCGTCCACCACCACCGGCGTCTTGTGGATGCCGCCGATGCCGAGGATGGCCACCTGGGGCTGGTTGATCACCGGCATACCCATCAGGCCGCCGTAAATGCCGTAGTTGCTGATGGAGAAGGTGCCATCCTGCACCTCGTCGGGCGAGAGCTTCTTGCTCCGCGCCCGGTCGGCGAGGTCGTTGACGGCGCGCTGCAGGCCGAGGAAGTTCTTCTCCTCGGCGTGCTTGATCACGGGCACGATCAGGCCCCAGTCGAGCGAGACGGCGATGCCGAGGTTGATGTCGTTCTTGTAAACGATGGAATCCTCCTGCATGGAGGAGTTCAGCA
This sequence comes from Acidobacteriota bacterium, assembly GCA_021823305.1. Classification (GTDB taxonomy): domain Bacteria; phylum Acidobacteriota; class Terriglobia; order Terriglobales; family SCQP01; genus SCQP01. Next base: position 269 of record JAKAOE010000405.1, on the reverse strand, counting down.
CCGGGAATTGGCGCAGCGTCTCCACCACGGCCTGGCAGAAGAAGGGCATGAAGGTCAGGCGCTGGCCGGTGGTGGACTCGAAGCGCTCCTTCTCCTTGTCGCGCAGCCTGGTGATGGCGGTCGCGTCCACGGCGAAGACGCTGTAGACGTGGGGCGAGGTGCGCTTGCTCAGCACCATGTGCTCGGCGATGCGTTTGCGCATGGTGCTCAAGGGCTCGATGCGCACCGAGCCGGGAGCGTAGACCGGGCGTGGCGCGGCCGGCAGCGCG
>JAKAOE010000404.1 GCA_021823305.1 Acidobacteriota bacterium | reverse complement strand
CTACGGGGCAGGCACCGGACAACAGGAGCGCAACATGGACAGCCTAGTGAACAAGCTGCGGCGGCGCCTGGACTTGGCGCCGGGCGAGAGCGGCCCGATCGAGACCATACGCGGCTGCGGTTACCGCTGGAAGGAGACGGCATGCCCGCCACGCGACTGATTGCGCTCAACGCCAATACCGGCGCCTATACGCCCATCGCCGCGACGCTACCCGCGCGCAGCGTGCAGATCGTGGAAGACGCATCGGTGGTGGGCCAGGGTCTGGAGATCCGGTATCCAGCCGACAACTACGCCACCACCAACACGGTGGCCGCCGGCACGCCGGTGGAGATCACCGGCGCCGGCCACGATGGCATTTGCGGTCTGCCCACGCAGAACGCGGCCAATGGCCCGGGCGCGGTCAACTACCGCGCCGCCGACGTGTACTGCCAGGCGCGCTCGGCGACCGCGACCGCGACCACGGTGCGCGTGGTGGAGACGGAGACGAGCTGATGCGCAGGCTCGCGATCATCCTCCTGTGGGGCTGCGCCGCGTGCGCGCAGGTCGTTGGCGGCAGCGGCAGCGGCAGCGGCAACGCTACCAGCCTGCAAGGCAACGCGGTTGCGTCGACGATACCCACCAGCGGCAACTGTCTGGTGTTTACCACGATTTGGGGCCCCGGATCGTGCTCGGGGACAGCCTCGACCAACTGGTCGGCGCTCGTGAGCGGCACCAACACCACAGGCACGTTTCTGATCGGCGCTGGAGCAAGTCTGGGCACCACCAGCACCGGTACAATTAGCGCCAGTCAGCTCAACGGCGGTGCGGTGCCAGCGTCGGCGGTGGTGCTGGGCAGCAACGCCAGCAGCCAACCGGTGGCCGCGACCACGACCGGCAGCGGGTCTGTCGTGCTGGCGACGAGCCCGGCGCTGGTGGCGCCGAACTTAGGCACGCCGAGCGCGGTCACGCTGACAAATGCCACCGGCCTCCCGTGCGCCGCACTGCCGGCGTTGACCGGCGATGCGACGACAAGCGCGGGCAGCTGCGTGACCACGGTGGCGCACGTGAATGGGGCGGCGGTTCCGGCGAGCGCGCCATTCTTGACCTCGAACTCCAGCTCGCAATTGACGGCCGGCTCGATCCTGGGAACCGCGAACGGCGGAACCGGAGCATCTTCGCTTGCCGGGGCGAGCATTCCGGTGCAGACCGGAACGATTACGACCGGCCATTGCGTCGAGTGGGCGAGCGGAACTGCCATCGAGGACGCGGGCTCGGCGTGCGGATCGGGGGGGATTGCCGTCCATAAGCTCGACGAGACGAACTACGCGCAAACACTGCCGAGCACACCGGTCGTGGCTTCGCCCACCGCGGGCGAGTACCGGGTGAGCTGTTGGGAGGAGGTGGTGCAGGCCGCGTCGACCTCGAGCGTGCTGCCGTACCTCTACGTGAGCTACACGGACGGGGCCGGGATCACCGAGAATCAGCCCTGCACTGGAACCAGTACCTCGAACACGGTCGGTACGTACACCAACGCCTACAACGCGGCGACGACGGGGACGCAGATCGACGTCTCCGCGGCCGCAGCGATCACGGCGTACTCCTCGAGCTACGCGTCGAGCGGTGCCACGCCGATGCTGTACAACATCCATATCGTAGTGACCGGCCCGTACTGAGCCAACCCATGCGCCCGACCCAACGATCGCGAGCGCCGCATCGGGCCACGCAACCCCCATCGGGGACGCCGGGGCTGCGCCGCTCCCTGTGTTGTCGCTTGGTGCCCATTAGCCATGGCTGAGACGATCACCGCCATCATGCTTGCCGCAGCCGGCTTGGGCCCCAGCATTGCGGCCACGGCGAGCACGACCGCAGGCACACCGATCGGAGAGATGCTCACGGGCATCGTTGCGGCCGCGGGCTTGGCGGGCGCGCTCTGTCTTTGGACGGTGCGGCAGATCATCCGCGACGAGATCGAACCGCTGAAGCAGGACATCGCGGTGCTGCGCGGCGCGGTGTTCAACCATCTGGCGCATGGAGAGCCGCCGGACGAGGCCCAGATCCGCGAAAGGCTCGGGTATGACGGCCGCTGATTTTTATCCGTTGATCGGCGCCGCGGCGCAGGCCACTGGATTGGACTGGTGGCTGGTTTACAGCGTCATCGAACAGGAATCGAACTTCGACCCGGCGGCGGAGTCGCCGTGTGGCGCGCTCGGGCTGATGCAGCTCATGCCGGACACATTCCCCGCCTGGCCGCAAACCAGCCTGCTCGATCCGGCGAACAACGTGAGGCTGGGGGCGCAACACTTGCGCGAATGCATCGCCATCTGGAAGCTGGAGCCGCCAGACGAACAAATCAAGTTCGGCCTCGCCAGCTATAACGGTGGCCCGGGCTACACGCTGGCGGCACAGTACGCCGCCCAGTCGGCCGGAGAGGACACGACCCGCTGGGCGCTCGTCGAGCCGTTCCTCGACGGCGTGACGGTCGCGGGCAAGCGCTGTGACGCCGGGCAAATCCGCGGCTACGTGGCAGCGATCTGGCGACGCTACGCCGCCCGGCGTGGCGCGCCCATTCCCCGGGCGCAGGCGGAGGCGGCGGCGTGACTTGGCCCGGCGACAGGATCCGGCGCGAGCGCGATCACGCGCTGGTGCGCGCGGTGCAGCTCGAGGCGCAGCTGCAGGAGGCGCGCGAGGGACGGGAGCGGTTGAGGCGCGAGCTGGCCGTGGCGCAGCAGGCGCTCGAGCGCGTGATCGACAACGCCCTGTTCGCCGCTGGCGCGGTGCCGGCGTTTCATCCGGAAGACGCGCGCTTCCAGCCGCGGACGCTCGAGCGGCAGACAGAGGACCAGCGTGCAGCGGCGCAGCGGCCGCCGCTGAGCCCGGCGGCGTGGCGCCGCCAGGTGGAGGCGCTCGACGACGAGCGCGCGGCGCGCGACCGCAAGGCGGCGCTGGTAGAGGAATTACGCCGCGAGGTCGCACAACGGCGGCAGAAGCCGCA
>JAKAOE010000403.1 GCA_021823305.1 Acidobacteriota bacterium | reverse complement strand
GCGGCACCGTGTGCTACGCCAAGGACGCCATGGCCGGCTTGGCGCTCCTCAACGCGCTGATGAACCCGGCGACGCGGGCGGAGGTGGCGGCCCGCCACGCGCCCCAGGCGGCCGCCGCCGCCGCGGTCGCGGCGCCAGGCGCCGCCCCGGCCCAGGCGCAGTCCAGGAGCCGCAAGGTGCGCGCCGATTTGCCCATCCCGGCGCCGGACTCGCTCGAGCGCCGCCAGCGCGACGTGCCGCAACTGGCGGAGATCTGGAGCTACATCAATCCGCTCATGCTCTACCGCCACCATCTCGGCTTCAAGGACAACTTCGAGCAGGCGCTGGCGGCACGCGATTCGCGGGCGCTCGAGCTGCAGGAGCTGGTGGAGGGGCTGAAGCGCGAGGCGGCGGAATTCTTCCAGGTGCGCGCGGTCTGGCAGTTCTTCCCGGTCGAGCCTGAGGGCAACGCGCTGCACTTCTTCGCGCCCGGCGCGGCGCCGGGCGCCACCCCGCTGCACACCTTCCGTTTTGAGCGCCAGCGGCGCGAGGATGGGCTCTGCCTCGCCGATTACGTGCTGCCGCCGAAAGACGGCCGGCGCGACCATGTGGTGCTGATGGCGGTGACCGCGGGCGCGGGCGTGCGCGAGCGGGCGGAGGCGGCGAAACAGGCGGGGCGGTACGTCGAATCCCACGGCCTTCAGGTGCTGGCGTTGGAGACGGCGGAAGCCGCGGCGGAGTGGCTGCACCGTCGCATCCGCGAGGACTGGGGCTTCCCCGATCCCCCGGCGATGACGATGAAGGAGCGCTTCACCTCGCGCTACCGCGGCAAGCGCTATGCCTTCGGCTATCCCGCCTGCCCCAACCTGAACGATCAGGCGGGCCTGTGGAAACTGCTGCGTCCGGAGACGATCGGCATCGAGCTGACCGAGGGCATGATGATGGAGCCGGAAGCCTCCACCAGCGCGCTGGTCTTCCACCACCCCGACTGCGCTTATTTCTCGGTCAGCGACGAAGCCGCCGGCCGCACGGTCGCCCGCGACTTCTAAGCCGACTCGGGGGCGGGCTGCTGCTGCGTGAGGCAGTGGCAGGCGCCCAGGCCCCAGACCAGATCGCGCGCATCCACCGGCGCGATCTCCCGCCCCGGAAACAGCGATTCCAGCACCCGGGCCGCGGCCTCGTCGCGGGCGCATTGAAACGCCGGCATCAACACCACCCGGTTGGCGATATAGAAATTGGCGTAGCTCGCGGGCACGCGCTGGCCTTCGTATTCGAGCGGCGGCGGCATCGGCAGGGGGAAGAGCTCCAGGCGGCGGCCGCGGGCGTCGTGGAACCCGCGCAGGCGCTCGAAGTTGGCGGCCAGCGCGGCGTGATTGGCGTCGGAGGCATCGGGCTCGACCGCGGCGGCCACCACGCCCGGCGCGGCGTAGCGGGCGCAGTCGTCCACATGGCCGTCGGTGTCGTCGCCGGCGATGCCGTCGCCCAGCCAGAGGATGCGCTCGGCGCCGAGGTAATCGCGCAGGCGGGCTTCGATCTCGGCGCGGGAGAGCGCGGGGTTGCGGTTGGGGTTGAGCAGGCAGGCTTCGGTGGTGAGCAGCGTGCCTTCGCCATCCACGTCGACCGATCCGCCTTCGAGCACCATGCCGGGCTGGAACCGCGGCAGGCCGAGCAGCTCGGCGATGAGGGCGGGAATCTGGTTGTCGAGATCGAAGGGCGGGTACTTGCCGCCCCAGGCGTTGTACTCCCAATCGAGGATCGCCTGTGCGCCGCCGGGGTGGTTGATGAAGATCGGGCCGTGGTCGCGGATCCAGGCGTCGTCGCTGGGAAAGCGATGGAAGCGGATGCGCTCGGGCGCCGCGTCGGCGGCGGCCAGCGCGGCGCGGGCGGCCGCCTCCATGGCGGCGTCGTTGACGTTGATCTCGACCCGTTCGCCCGGGGCGAGCAGCGCTGCCATGCGCGCGAAGACCGGTGGGACGCGCTCCAGCCGCCCGGGCCAACTGGCTTCCTTATGCGGCCAGGCGAACCAGGTGGCGGCGTGCGCCGCCCACTCGGCGGGCATGCGATACCCCTGGCGTCCGGGAGGCGTGTTGAGGTCGGGCATCGCGGTCAGTCGCGCAGCCGGCGGGTGAGGTCCTGATAGGCGTCCACGCGGCGGTCGCGCAGGAAGGGCCAGTGCTGGCGCGTGCGCTCGACCTCGTCCAGGTCGCAGGCGGCGAGCACGATCTCCTCCTCCGCCGCACCGGCGCGGGCAAGGATGCGGCCGTCGGGCGCGGCGATGAAGCTGTTGCCCCAGAATTCGATCCCGTCGCCGGCAGGTGTGCCCGCGAGCGCGGGGTCGAACTCGTGGCCGACCCGGTTGGGAACGGCGAGGAAGACGCCGTTGGCGATGGCGTGCGCGCGCTGGGCCGTGATCCAGGCGTCAAGCTGGCGCTCGCCCCACTCGGCTTTCTCCGCGGGATGCCAGCCGATGGCGGTCGGGACGCAGACGATCTCCGCGCCGGCGAGGGCGGTGAGGCGCGCGGCCTCGGGAAACCACTGGTCCCAGCACACCATGGCGCCCACCGCGCCGGCGCGGGTGGGAAAGCTGCGGAAGCCGAGATCCCCGGGCGTGAAGTAGAACTTCTCCTCGTAGAGCGGGTCGTCGGGGATGTGCATCTTGCGGTAGCGGCCGGCCAGGGAGCCGTCGGCGTCGAGCACCACCGCGGTGTTGTGGTAGACGCCGGCGGCACGGCGCTCGAACAGCGAGGCCACGATCACGATGCCGAGGCGGCGCGCGGCGGCCGCCAGGGCCTCGGTCGAGGGGCCGGGAATGGGCTCGGCCAGCGCGAAACGATCGTGGTCTTCCTTCTGGCAGAAGTAGCGCGAGCGGAACAGCTCGCCGGTCACGGCCAGGTTGGCGCCGCGCGCGGCGGCGGCTTCGATCTGGCGCAGCGCACGCGCGAAGTTCTCGTCCGGGTCGGCGGCAGCGCGCGCCTGGAGCAGGGCGATGGTGA
>JAKAOE010000402.1 GCA_021823305.1 Acidobacteriota bacterium | reverse complement strand
CCGTCTCCCTTGGCCGTCCGCCCGCCATCCTGGCCGCGGCCGCGCCTGCTCCACAAAACTAGGTACCGTTCCACAGGAGAACCAATGAAGGCTGCATTTCGACCCTTGCACTTCGCCGCCGTGGCGGCGCTCGCCCTGGGTGTGAGCGCGCTGCCGGCCGCCGCGCAGTTCCGCTTCCGCGGCTTCAACCCCAACGCCAAACCGCTGCAGTTCCGCGACATCGGCCCCGCATTGGCCGGCGGGCGCGTCACCAGCGTGGTCGGCATTCCCGGAAATCCGAATATCTATTACGCGGGCGCCGCCGGCGGTGGCGTCTGGAAGACGACCGACGGCGGCAACACCTGGAAGCCAATCTTCCAGCACGAGTCCACCGGCTCGATCGGCGCCATCGCGCTCGCGCCCTCCAACCCCAACCTGGTCTGGGTGGGCACCGGCGAGTACAACCCGCGCAACGACGTTATGGTCGGCCACGGCCTGTTCTTCTCACCCGACGGCGGCCAGACCTGGACCGAGATCGCCCCCGCCATCTTCCACGATTGCGGCCAGATCTCCCGCATCGTCATCAACCCGCAGGACGCCAACGAAGTCTGGGTCGCGGTGCTCGGCCACGCCTTCGGCCCCAACGCCGAGCGCGGCGTGTTCCGCACCACCGACGGCGGCAAGACCTGGCAGAAGACGCTGTTCGTCAACGACCAGACCGGCGCCATTGACCTCGCGGTCGAGCCCGGCAACCCCAAAGTGCTGCTCGCCGGAATGTGGCAATTCATCCGCTATCCCTGGGGCTTCGACGACGGCGGCCCGGGCTCCGGCCTCTACCGCTCGATTGACGGCGGCGCCACCTGGACCCGCATCACCGCCGGCCTGCGCCCGGGCCCCTACGGCCGCATCGGGCTGGGCTTCGCCCCTAGCGATCCGGAGCGCGCCTACGCCATCGTGCAGTCCAAAACCGGCCTGTTTTACGAGTCCAACGACGCCGGCCTGCACTGGACCTTCGTCAGCGACAGCGACGCGCTCGATGCGCGGCCTTTCTACTTCAGCCGCTTCGCGGTGGCGCCCAACAACCCCAACAAGATCTACTTCCTGGCGCTCGGGATCAACATCTCCGACGACGGCGGCAAGACCGTGCATCCCGCCGGCCGCGTCCACGCCGACAACCATGCCATCTGGATCGATCCCGACAATCCGAACCGCATCATCGAGGGTAACGACGGCGGCGTGTGGTTGTCCTACGATGCCGGCGTCCACTTCCAGTTCCTCGATACGCTGCCGATCGAGGAGTTCTACATGGTGTCGGCCAGCAACCAGGTCGCCTATAACCTCTGCTGCGGCCTGCAGGACAACAACGCCTGGTGCGGCCCCTCCTCCAACAACAGCACCATGAACTGGACCGTGGTGGCGGGCGGCGACGGCCAGTACGCCGTGTTCGCGCCCAGTAATCCCAACATCGTCTACGCCGAGTCCCAGAACGGCCACGCCGAGCGCGTCAACGTCAGCAACGGGCTGTCGAGCGGCGAGATCAAGCCCTACGCGCTGGGCTCCTCCAACCGCGTTCTCGCGGACTTGAAGTACCGCTTCAACTGGACCACGCCCATCGAGGTCAGCTCCACCAACGCCAACAGCGTCTACATGGGCGGCAACGTGCTCTTCCACTCCACCGACGGCGGCTACAGTTGGACCCCGATCAGCCCCGACCTCACCCGCAACGACAAGGCCAAGGAGCAATTGTCGGGCGGCAACATCGTGCACGACATCACCGGCGCCGAAACCTACGACACCATTCTCTCGATCGCGCTTTCGCCCACCGATCCCAAGACCATCTGGGTGGGCACCGACGACGGCTTGGTGCAGGTCACCCACAACGGCGGCAAGACCTGGGACAAGGTGAGCGACAACATCCAGGGCTTGCCCCAGTGGGGCCGGGTGCAGCAGATTGACGTCTCGCCCTTCGACCCCAACTCCGCCTACGTCGCCTTCGATTTCCACATGAGCGACAACGACAAGCCCTACGTCTACAAGACCCACGACGGCGGCAAGACCTGGACCTCGATCTCCGCCGGGTTGCCGCCGAAAACCTCGGCGCGCGTGGTGCGCGAGGACCCGAACCAGCGCGGTTTGCTGGTGTGCGGCACCGACACCGGGCTGTTCATCTCGCACGACGACGGCGCCACCTGGGCGCCGCTGAAGCGCGGCTTCCCGACTGTGCCGGTGTACGACGTTCAGTTCGTGAAGCGCGACCATGACCTGCTGGTGGCCACCCACGGGCGCGGCATCCTCCAGCTCAGCGACATCATCCCGCTGGAGCAGGCCTCGCCCGCGGTGGCCGGCGCGCCGCTGACCGTCTATCCCATCCTCACCGACTATGAGCTGCGCGGCGGCAAGCTGGGCCGTGGCGGCTTCTTCGGCGGCGGCGCCAACGGCGCGCACATCTACTACAACCTCAAGGATGCGGTGAAGGGACGCAACGCGGTCAAGGTGGCGATCACCGACATGCAGGGCCGCGCCATCACCACGCTCAACGGCACCGGCCGCCAGGGCCTGAACGAAGTCACCTGGCGCGGCAACTACGATGGGCCGGTCACCGCCATCGTGCCGCGCTCGCGCTACGGCTTCGGCTTCCGCTTCCGGCCCGCCGGCCGTCCCGGCCAGCCCCAACCCGACGCCGGGCCGCGTGCTTTGCCCGGCACCTACAAGGTGACGGTAACGGTCAAGGGCCAGGCGCCGCAGACCCAGACCGTGCGCGTGGCCGGAGATCCGCGCTGGCCCGTGCCGGCCGGCGCCGCCGCCGCCAATGCCACCTCGCTGCGCGACGCGCTCGAGGCGCGGGACGAGCTCTCGTCGCTGAACGAGATGCTGACCCGCCTGCAGAACCTGCAAAACCAGCTCAAGGCGCAGCAGGCCAGCATGCGGACGCTGCAGGAGGGCGGTGACGGCAACTATCGCTCGCTGATCGGGCAGGCGTCGGCGCTGGACAAGAAGGCGAACAAGCTGGAGTACGTCATCT
>JAKAOE010000401.1 GCA_021823305.1 Acidobacteriota bacterium | reverse complement strand
GGCGTTCCGGCGGGCGGTGATCGAGGGGCTGATGCTGCACCATCCGCACGACTGCCCGGTGTGCGACGAAGGCGGGCAGTGCCATCTGCAGGACATGACCGTGATGGCGGGGCACGACACGCGGCGCTACCGCTTCGCCAAGCGCACCTTCCGCAACCAGCATCTGGGGCCGTTCCTGCACCATGAGATGAACCGCTGCATTCAGTGCTACCGCTGCGTGCGCTTTTACCGCGAGTACGCCGGGGGCGGGGATCTCGAGGCGATGGGGATCCGCGACCAGGTGTACTTCGGGCGCGCGCGCGATGGCACGCTGGAGAGCGAGTTCGCCGGCAACCTGGCCGAGGTGTGCCCGACGGGCGTGTTCACCGACGCCACGCTGAAGCGCCATTACACGCGCAAGTGGGACCTGCGCTGGGCGCCGTCAGTGTGCGCGCACTGCGGCGCGGGCTGCAACACGTCGCTGGGCGAACGCTACGGCGAGGTGCGGGTGACGGTCAACCGCTACCACGGCGAGGTCAACGGCTACTTTCTCTGCGACCGCGGCCGTTACGGTTACGAGTACCTGGCGGCGCCGGAGCGGCTGCGCGCGCCGCGCTGGCAGGGCGCGGCGACGGCGCCGGACAGCGCGCTGGCGCGGCTGCAGGAACTGATCGGAGAGGTGCGCGCGGGCGGGGCGGGCGGCATCCTGGGGTTCGGCTCGCCGCGAGCGTCGCTGGAATCGAACTTCGCGCTGCGCGAGCTGGTGCGCGCCGGGCATTTCTTCAGCGCCGACCCGGACGCGGGACTGGCGGCGCAGGCGCTCGGGCTGCTGCGCCATGGGCCCGCGCCCGCCGCCAGCCTGCGCCAGGCCGAAGAGAGCGACGCGGTGCTGGTCCTGGGCGAAGACCTGACGCAATCGGCGGCGCGGCTGGCGCTGAGCGTACGCCAAGCGGCGCGGCAGCAGCCTCTGCGCGAGCTTTGCGATCCGCTGGGGATTCCGCGCTGGCTGGACCACGCCGCGCGCGAGGCGACGCAGGCGGCGACCGGGCCGGTGTTCGTGCTCACACCGGCGGCGACCCGGCTGGACGCGATCGCGCGCGCCGCGCACCGCGCCGCGCCGGACAATCTCGCCCGGCTGGGCTGCGCGATCGCGCACCGGCTGGACGCCGCCCTGCCGGGGGCGGAGGAGTGGGCGGCGGCGGCCGGGCCGGTCGCGGCCGCGCTGCTCGCCGCCGAGCGGCCGCTGATCGTCACCGGCGCGAGCTGCGGCTCCCCCGCGCTGCTCGATGCCGCCGCCGCCGTCGCCGCCGCGCTGGTGCGGCGCGGGCGGCGGCCGCGGCTGAGCGTGGTGCTGCCGGAGGCCAACAGCCTGGGGCTGGCGGCGCTGGCGCCGCGGCCGCTGCCGGAGGGGCTGGAGGCCGGCGGCGGCGCCACGCTGGCCATCGTGCTCGAAGCCGACCTGACGCGGCGGGCGCCGGCGCCGCTGGTGGAGCGCTTTCTGGAGCGGTGGCGCGGCGGCGGCCGGCGCCTGGTGGTGCTGGACCAGATCGAACATCCGACGACGACGGCGGCGGCGCTGGCGCTGCCGGCGGCGGGCGTGGCCGAAGGCGACGGAACCTTCGTCAACTTCGAAGGCCGGGCGCAGCGCTTTTTCGCCGTGTCGCCGCCCGCGCCCGCGGCGCGCGAAAGCTGGCGCTGGCTGGAGCAGGCGCAGGGCCGCGCGCCGGCGCTGGACGGGGTACTCGCCCGCCTGGCCACGGCGCTGCCGGAGCTGGCGGGCACGCTGCGCGCCGCGCCGGCGGCGGACTTCCGCCTGGCGCAACAGAAAATGCCGCGGGAGCCGGCGCGCTGCAGCGGGCGCACCGCCATGGATGCCGCGCGCGCGGTGAGCGAGCCGAAGCCGCCGGCGGACGCCGACACCGCGCTCACCTTCACCATGGAGGGCTACGCCGCGCAGCCGCCCGCCGCGCTCACCGCCTTCTTCTGGTCGCCAGGCTGGAACTCGCCGCAGGCGCAACTGCCCTACCAGCAGGCGATCAACGCCAGCCTGCGCGGCGGCGACGCCGGAGTACGGCTGTTCGAAGCCGATGGCGGCGGCGAGACAGCCGCCTGCGCGCCGCCGCCGCCCTTCGCGCCCCGCGCCGGATCCTTCTGGGTGCTGCGGCTGCCGCAGCTCTTCGGCGGGGAGGAGCTGAGCCGGCTGGGACGGGCGGTCGCCGAGCACGCGAGCGGCGCCTTCGTCGGCGTCAACCCCGCGGCGGCGGGGCGCGCCGGCTGGCGTGAGGGCGCTCGGGTGCGGGTCGCGCTCGACGGGAGGGAGCATACCGCCGCGCTGCGCCTGTTCCCCGAGCTGCCCGAGGGGCTGGCGGTGGTGCCGGTGGGAGACGCCGCGTTTGACGCCGCCGGGCTGCCGGCCTGGGGAGAGATCCGATGAGCGCGGCGGTGCTGATTCCGCTGGCGATACTGGTGGGCGTGCTGATCGTTACGCTCACCGTGGCCGCCGGCCTGATCTGGCTGGAGCGCCGCCTGCTGGCGCTGTGGCAGGACCGTTACGGGCCCAACCGGGTGGGGCCGTTCGGCCTGCTGCAGGTGGTGGCCGACATGATCAAGATCTTCGCCAAGGAAGACTGGATCCCGCCCTTCGCCGACCGCTGGCCGTTCGTGATGGCGCCGGGCATCGTGGTGGCGACGGTGCTGCTCAGCTTCACCGTGGTGCCGTTCGCGCGCGGCATCGTCATCGCCGATCTCAATATCGGGCTGCTGTTTTTCCTCGCCCTGTCCTCGCTCGGCGTCTACAGCGTGGTCATCGGCGGCTGGGCCTCGGACAACAAGTACGCGCTGCTGGGCGGGCTGCGGGCGGCGGCGCAGATGTTGAGCTACGAAGTTTTCATGGGGCTGGCGCTGGCGGGGACGGTGATCCTCGCGGGCTCGTTCCGCCTGAGCGCGATCATCGCGGCGCAGCAGCGGACGACGTGGTTCGTGATGCCGCAGTTCCTGGGCTTTGTCCTCTTCCTCATCGCCGGCAT
>JAKAOE010000400.1 GCA_021823305.1 Acidobacteriota bacterium | reverse complement strand
GTGGTGCAGCCGTTTGAAGGCACGCCCGCGTTCAAGGCGGGGCTGCGGCCCTACGACCTGATCATGGCGGTGAACGGCGTCTCCACCGTGGGCATGACCACCGACCAGGTGGCGACGCTGCTGAAGGGACCGAAGGGCACCCAGGTGACGATTTCGGTGAAGCGGGTGGGGCACGCGCACCTGCTGAACTTCACCATGCTGCGCGCCGACGTGCAGCACAACAGCGTGGATTGCCACTTCGACATCCGGCCGGGCGTGGTCTACATCCACCTCACCGGCTTCACCGCTACCAGCACCAGCGAGATCGCCGCCATCCTGCGGCAGGCGGAGGCGCAACCCGGCGGCGTGCGCGGCGTGGTGCTCGACCTGCGCGACAACCCCGGCGGTCTGCTGGACGCGGCCCAGGGCGTGGCGGGACTGTTCCTGCACAAGGGCCAGGTGATCGTCAGCGACCACGGGCGCAACTCGCCCGAACACGTGCTGGTGGCCACGCACGGCAACGGCGGCCACAACTACCCGCTGGTGGTGCTGGTGGACAGCATGACGGCCAGCGCCGCCGAGATCGTCTCCGGCGCGATCCAGGATCACGACCGCGGCCTGATCGTGGGCCAGACGACTTTCGGCAAGGGCCTGGTGCAGTCGGTGATGCGGCTCGAGGACGGCAGCGGCCTGGCGCTGACCACGGCGCACTACTATACCCCCAGCGGACGGCTGATCCAGCGGCCCTACGAAGGCGTGTCGCTCTACGACTACTTCTACGTGCACGACCATAAGCAGACCCCGCTGAGCCAGCGCGAAGTGCGATTGACCGACATCGGCCGCACGGTGTACGGCGGCGGCGGGATCACCCCCGACGTGCGCCTGCCGGCGATCAAGCTGAACGACTTCCAGCAGACCATGCTCGACCGCGCGGCGTTTTACGAGTTCGCCGACGAGTTCCTGGCCAAGCACGACTCGGTGCCGCTGAGCTGGACGCCGGGCCCGGCCACGGTGGCCGCCTTCGTGACCTACATGGAGGGCCAGCACGTGGCGATCGCGCCGGCGACGCTGGCGGCCAACCGCACCTGGATCCAGGAACAGATCCGCGACCGGGTGCTGAGCAGCCTGTACGGCACCAACGACGGCTACAGGACGCTGATGGAAGTGGACCCGGAAGTGCTCAAGGCGGTGAGCCTGTTGCCCCAGGCGCAGGCGCTGGAGACCAAGGCGCTGAAGGTGCTGCACGCGCGCCTGGCCGCCGAGCGTCGTTGAATCACTCAAAATCCCGCGCCGCTCCGCCCGGAAAATTTCTGCGCCGCGAGCTCGGCCAAGGCTTCCTGGATGAACCAGCGCTCCCGGACGCGCGGGTGGGGCAGCGTGAGCTCGGGGGTGCGCAGGCGCAGGCGGCCGTAGGCGAGCAGGTCCAGGTCGAGCGTGCGCGGGGTTTTGGCGCGCGCCGGGCCGCTGCGGTGGCGGCCGAGCGCGCGCTCCAGCGCGTGCAGGCGGCGCAGCAGCACGCGCGGCGGCAGCGCGGTCGAAACCCGGGCGACGGCATTGAGAAAATGGCGGCGGCCGGTGGCGCCGAGCGGCGCGGTGTCGAGCGGACGGGAGACGGCGAGAACCTGAACCCCGAGCGCCGGCAGCGCGGCCAGCGCGGCGGCGAGCGCGGCGGCGCGGTCGCCGCGATTCGAGCCCAACGCGATGTAGGCGGTCACGGCGCGCTCAGGGAGTGAAGAGGCCGGCTTGGGCGCTGCGCTCGGGCGGATCGAGGCGGAAGTGACGGTAGGCGAGCGCGGTGGCGACGCGCCCGCGGGGGGTGCGGCTGAGGAAGCCGATCTGCATCAGGTAGGGCTCGTAGATTTCCTCGATCGCGTCGGCCTCCTCGGCGAGCACCGCCGCCAGCGTGTTTACTCCCACCGGACCGCCCTCGAACTTCTCGATCAGTGCGAGCATGAGGCGGCGGTCGGCCTCGTCGAAGCCGTACTCATCCACCTCGAGCAGCGCCAGCGCCTCCTGCGCCACGGCCGGGGTGATCTCGCCCTGCGCGCGCACTTGGGCGAAGTCGCGCACGCGGCGCAGCAGGCGGTTGGCGATGCGCGGCGTGCCGCGGCAGCGCCGCGCCAGCACCGCCGCCCCCTCCGGGTGCAGGGGGACGTCCAGAATCCGGGCCGAGCGGTGAAGGATGACCTCCAGCTCGGCGGGCTGGTAGAACTCGAGCCGCAGGATGAGGCCGAAGCGCGAGCGCAGCGGGGCCGAGAGCAGCCCGGCGCGCGTGGTGGCGGCGACGAACGTGAAAGGCTTGAGCTCGAGCGTGTGGGTGCGGGCGGCCGGGCCCTGACCGATGATGATGTCCAGGCGGTAGTCCTCGAGCGCCGAGTAGAGCACCTCCTCCAGCTGGGGCTGGAGGCGGTGCACCTCGTCGAAGAACAGCACCTGGCGCGCCTGCAGGTTGGTGAGGATGGCGGTGAGGTCGCCCTTGATCTGCAGCAGCGGCCCGGCGGTGGACTGGAAGGCGACGCCGAGTTCGGCGGCGATGATGCCGGCCAGCGTGGTCTTGCCCAGCCCGGGGGGGCCGTAGAGCAGGATGTGATCCAGGGTTTCGCCGCGGGTGCGCGCCGCCTCGATCGCCAGGCCGAGCTGATCCTTCACCTTCGTCTGGACGATGTCGTCGGCCAGACGGCGCGGGCGCAGGCTCTGCTCGAAGCTGGCGTCGTCGTCAGCGGCCTGGCCGGCGACCAGACGGCGCGGCGGCGAAGATTCGGCGGGCGACACGCTTCAGGATACGCGGCTCAGTGCAGCACGCGCAACAGCACGCGGGTGCCGGCGTCGAGTTTGAGGTCGCCGCGCGGCGAGCTCAGCACGCTGCCGGCGGCCTTCTGGCTCGGGCTGGCAAGGCCGTTGGGCAGGAAGATGCTGACTTTCAGATCCGGCTGGCGCGGGCCGGCGCTGGAGGGCACGGCGGCGGTGACCTGGTTGGGGACCGCCTCGGTGCCGAGCGAGCCGGGGCGGTTCATCCGCGGATGAACCGCC
>JAKAOE010000399.1 GCA_021823305.1 Acidobacteriota bacterium | reverse complement strand
GCTGGCGCAACTGGTGCGCACGGCGGCGCGGGCGGGACTGGCGGCGCTGTGCGAAGCGCACGACGCGGGCGAGGTGGAGCGCGCGGCGCGGGCGGGCGCGGAGTGCATCGGGGTGAACAACCGCGACCTGCGCACGCTGCGGGTGGATTTGGCGACCGGCGAGGCGCTGGGGCCGAAGCTGCCGGCCGGGGTGCTGGGGGTGGCGGAAAGCGGGCTGCGGCGCCCGGCGGATTTGGAACGGATGGCGCGCGCCGGCTACCAGGCGTTTCTGATCGGGGAGCCGTTCATGCAGGCGCCCGACCCGGGGCGCGCGCTGGCGGACCTGCTGGCGGGCTGCGACGTGCCGTTCGTGAAGATCTGCGGCCTGACCTCGCGCGCCGACGCGCTGCAGGCGTGCGCGGCGGGCGCGAACGCGGTCGGGTTCGTCTTCGCCGCCTCGCCGCGGCGGGTGACGGCGGAGCAGGTGCGCGGGTTCGCGCCGGAATTGCCGGCGGAGGTGATGCGGGTGGGCGTATTCGCCGGCCTGTCGATCGCCGAGATCCGGATGATCGCCAACGCCTGCGGGCTGCACGCGGCGCAACTGCACGGCGAGTACTCCCCCGAGGACGGCCGCGCGCTGGCGGCGCACGTGCCGGTGTGGCGGGCGGTGCCGATGCCGCAGGGCGCGAAGGCGGCGCTGGCGTGGGCACCCTTCGTGGAAGGGTTCGTGCTCGACACCGCCGGTCCGGACGGCGGCGGCGGGCGCGGCGTGACCTTTGACTGGACCGCGGCGCGGGCGTTCGTGGAGGCGCTGCCGGCGGACGGCATCGAGCGCGCGGTGCTGGTGGCGGGCGGGCTGACGCCGCAGAACGTGGCGGCGGCGCTGCGCGCCTCGGGCGCCAGCGGCGCGGACGTGGCCACCGGAGTCGAGGCAGCGCCGGGCAAGAAGAATCCGGAGCGCGTCAGCGCCTTTTGCCGCGCGGCGCGGCTGGCGTTCCACGCCCGGACGGACGCCGCGGCGGCGGCACGCGAATCATGAGCGCGGCCACCACCCGGGGGGGGCGCTTCGGTCCCTACGGCGGGCGCTACGTCCCCGAGACGCTGGTGCATCCGCTGGAGGAGCTGGCGGCGGCCTATGAGGCGGCCCAGCGCGATCCCGGGTTCGCCGCCGAGCTGGACCAACTGCTGCGCGATTATGCCGGACGGCCGACGCCGCTGACCTACGCGCCACGGCTGAGCGCGGCGCTGGGCGGGCGCCGGGTGTACCTGAAGCGCGAGGACCTGCTGCACACCGGCGCGCACAAGATCAACAACTGCCTGGGGCAGGTGCTGCTGGCGCAGCGCATGGGCAAGCGCCGGATCATCGCTGAAACCGGCGCCGGGCAGCACGGTGTGGCGACGGCGACGGTGTGCGCGCGCTTCGGGCTGGAGTGCGTGGTCTACATGGGCGCCGAGGACATGGCGCGGCAGGCGCTCAACGTGGCGCGCATGCGGCTGCTGGGAGCGGAGGTGCGGGCGGTGGCCAGCGGCAGCCGCACGCTCAAGGACGCGATCAACGAGGCGATGCGCGACTGGGTGGCGAACTGCGGCGACACGCACTATCTGCTGGGTTCGGTGCTGGGCGCGCATCCCTATCCCACCATGGTGCGCGACTTCCACGCCTGCATCGGGCGCGAGGCGCGGGCGCAGTACCTGGCGGCGGAGGGGCGGCTGCCGCAGGCGCTGATCGCCTGCGTGGGCGGCGGCTCGAACGCGATGGGGCTGTTTTACGCCTTTCTCGCCGACCGCGACGTGAAGCTGATCGGCGTCGAAGCGGGCGGCAAGGGCAACGAGCTGGGGCTGCACGCGGCGCGCTTCGCGGCCGGCGGCGGCGGCAGCCCGGGCGTGCTGCAGGGGACGTTCTCCTACGTGCTGCAGGACGCCGCCGGACAGATCGCGCTGACGCACTCGATCTCGGCCGGGCTCGACTATCCCTCGATCGGCCCCGAACACGCGCAGTTGCACGACGAAGGGCGGGCGGAGTACGTGGCGGCGAGCGACGCCGAGGCGCTGGCCGCCTGCCGGACGCTGGCGCAACTGGAGGGCATCATCCCGGCGCTGGAGTCGGCGCACGCGGTGGCGGAAGCCTGCCGGCGGGTGCCGCAACTGGCGGCGGACGCGGGCGTGATCGTCAACATTTCGGGCCGCGGCGACAAGGACATGGGCATCCTGGCGCGGGAGTTGGACCTGGGCGGCGAGGACGGGCGGTGAGCCGCTTCGGCGCGATTTTCGACGCCGCGCGGCGCGAGCGCCGGGCGGCGCTGGTTCCCTACATCACCGTGGGCGATCCCGCGCCCGCGGCCAGCCTGGAGATCGCGCTGGCGCTGGCGGAGGCGGGCGCGGACATCCTCGAGTTGGGCGTGCCGTTCAGCGACCCGGTGGCGGACGGGCCGGTGATCCAGGCGGCCAGCCAGCGCGCGCTGGCGCAAGGCGTGCGCCTGGCGGATGTGCTGGAGCTGGCGCGGCAGGTGCGCGCGTGCGCGCCGGTGGGTCTGCTGCTGTTCAGCTACTACAACCCCATCCTGCAGTACGGGCTGGAGCGGTTCGCGCGCGACGCGGCGGCGGCGGGCTGCGATGGCGTGCTGGCAACCGACCTGATTCCGGAAGAATCGGATGCCTATCGCGCGGCGGCGGCGGCAGCTGGGCTGGATACGGTGTTTCTCGCCGCGCCCACTTCACCCGATGAGCGTTTGGCGGCGATCGGCGCCGCCAGCCGGGGGTTCGTTTACGCGGTGTCGCGGCTGGGGGTGACCGGCGCGCGGGCGACGGTGGCGCCGGGAGCGCGCGAGCTGGTGAAGCGGCTGCGGCGGCATACCCGGCTGCCGGTGGCGCTCGGCTTCGGCATTTCGCGGCCGGAGCAGGCGCGCGGCGTGGCGGAGTTCGCCGACGGCGTGGTGGTGGGCACCGCGATGGTGGATGCGATTGCGCGGGCGGGCGCCGGCGGCGCGGCGGCCGCGGCGGCGGCGTTCGCGCGTGAATTGCGCCGCGCCTG
>JAKAOE010000398.1 GCA_021823305.1 Acidobacteriota bacterium | reverse complement strand
CGCCGCCTCGACCGTAGCGGTGCCGCTGGCGACGATCGCCAGGCGGGCGTAGGCGAGGGCGGCGTAAGCGTCAGCGGCGGTGGTGAGGTGGACGTAGGGACGGAGGGGCGGGGGGATCGCGGCTTCCAGGTCGGCGTGCGGCACCGAGGCGGCGACCGGGAGGACGAACTCGACATGGCGCTCGGCGTGCAATCGGCGGGCCGCTTCGAGCATGGTGTCGAGGTGAAAGTCGAGCTCGCGCTTGCGGCTGCCGGGGAGCAGGGCGACGATCTCGGCGGTGGCGTCAAGCCCGAGCTGGGCGCGGAAGGCGGCTTCGGTGGGCAGGGCGCGCCGCGCCAGCTCGATGCGCTCGACCAGCGGATGGCCGACGCCGGCGACCGCGATGCCGTGGCGGGCGTAGAACGCCGGCTCGAAGGGGAAGATGCAGATCATGCGGCGAATGGTGCGCCGGATCTGCTTCACCCGGCCGCTGCGCCAAGCCCAGACCTGCGGGCTGATGAAGTACACCGCCGGGATGCCGGCGCTGCGGGCGGCGGCGGCGAGACGGAGGTTGAAGTCGGGAAAGTCCACCAGGATGACGCCCGCCGGCCGGCGCGCCTGGAGCGCGCGGCGGAGCAGGCGCAGCCGGGCGCGCAGGCGCGGCAGGTGGCGCACCACCTCGACCAGCCCCATGACCGCCAGCTCGCGCGTGTGGACCAGCAGCTCGCAGCCGGCCGCGGCCATATGGTCGCCGCCGCAGCCGAAAAACCGCAGCGTGGGGCGGCGGCGGCGGAGCGCCTGGATCAACTCGGCGGCGTGGGCATCGCCCGAGGCCTCGCCCGCCACGACCATGATCTCCATTGGTTCTTTAGCCTATCCTAAAAGCCATGACTAGAAATCCGCTGGCTTTCTCGGCACTCACCCTGGGCCTGACGCTGCTGTCTCCGGCGCTGCTGCAGGCACAGGCGAAACCGGCGACGGTGACGGTTACGGCGCAAGGCAGCGTCCAGGCGCAGCCGGACACGGCGGTGGCGCAGTTCGCGATCAGCGGGCAGAACGCCGACGTCAAGACCGCTTACGCGCAGGCACAGGAGCAGGCGGTCGAGCTGCGCGCGCAACTGCGCGAGCAAGGCTTCACGCCGCGGCAGGCGACCTGGAGCCAGTATTCGGTGTCGCCGAACTGGGATTACCAGACCCACCACATCACCAGCTATACGGTGTCGGCCGGCGTGCAGTTGCTGATCACCGACTTCGGGCGCATCGCCCCGCTGATCAACGCCATGAGCGGCAGCGGATCGAGCGCGCTGCAGGGCGTCAGCTTCGAGCTGCGGCACGGGGCCGCCGCGCGGAAAGCGGCGATCGCCGCGGCCTATGCCACAGCGCGCGCGCAGGCGGAGGCGCTGGCGGCGGCGGCCGGGGGCAAGCTGGGCAAGCTGGTGAGCGCCAGCGTGGGCGCCGCGCCGCTGCTGGCGCCGCAGGTGCGGCTGATGGCGGCGGAGGCCGCGCCGGCGCCGGTCGAGCAGTTCACGCCGCAGAAGATCACCGTCACCGCCAACGTCAGCGTGGTCTTCCAACTCGCGCAGCCGTGAGCGGCGGCTTCAGCATCGTCATCCCGAGCTGGAACGGGCGCGAGCTGCTGCGCGAGTATCTGCCGGCGGTGGTGGCGGCGGCGGGCGGCGGCGAGATCGTGGTTTCCGACGACGGGTCGAGCGACGGCACCGCGGCCTGGCTGGCGCAGTCGTTTCCTCAGATCCGCTGCGTGCGCGGCGAGCGCAACCGGGGCTTCGCGCCGGCGGCCAACGCCGGCGTGCGCGCGGCGAAATCGCCGGTGGTGGTGCTGCTGAACAACGACGTGGCGCCGGAGCCGGATTGCTTGGCGCATCTGGCGTCCTGGTTCGACGATCCGGCGATCTTCGGCGTGACGCTGCGCGCGTTCGATTTGCCGCAGCGGACGTTCGCCACCGGGGGCAAACTGGGGCGGTTCCGGCGCGGGTTCTGGGAGACGTGGCGCAACTACGAGACCGGCGCGGGCGAACGCGGGGCGAGCTTCATGCTGGTGGGCGGCTTTTGCGCCTTTCGGCGGGACGTGTTTCTGGAGTTGGGCGGCTTCGACCCGGTGTTCGCGCCGTATTACAGCGAGGACCTCGATCTCTCCTACCGCGCGCGCAAGCGCGGCTGGCGGCTGGGGTATGAGCCGCGGGCGCGGCTGTGGCACGCGCCCAGCTCGAGCGTGCGGCGGCACAGCACGCCGTTCCGGCGCGCCGCGGTGACCGAGCGCAACCGGTTGCTGTTCCATTGGCGCAACCTGGACGCGGGCCGTCTGGCCGAGCACCTGCTGTGGGCGCATCTGCTGCTGCTGCAGAACCTGCTGCGCGGCAACTTCGCCTATCACGCCGGCTACGCGCAGGCGGTGCGGCGCGCGGGGGCGGTGAGCGCGTTCCGGCGCGGCGAGCGGCCGCGGTGGCGGCTGCGCGACGAGGAGATGGAGCTGGCGGAGCCAACATCTCTCGCCGCGCCGGCATCCCTGCAGCAGGAGCCGTTATGAAGCGCTGGATATTGCCCGCGGCCGCGGTGGGCGTGGTGATCTTCCTGATGACGCGGCCGGGGCGCGAGCTGCAGGAGGAGATCAGCGACAACTTCGGCGACTGGATGGACACCGTCCTGCGCGCCAGCAACCGCGTGCAGCACACGCTGGCGCAGGTGCAGCGCACGCTGGAGCGCTGCAACCGCAGCCTGGAGCAGGCCGCCGGCTGAGCGCGGCCGCGCCCCCGGCACGGAAACGCGTCGCCGGGACGCGGGCCCGCGCGCTATGATGAGGCGTGGTTCCCGGAACCCTCGTCCGCCGCCGGCTCGCCTGGGTGCTGAACTTGGCGTTGGCGGTGCTGATCGCGCTGGCGCTGGTGC
The DNA here is from genome assembly GCA_021823305.1 of Acidobacteriota bacterium. GTDB lineage: Bacteria > Acidobacteriota > Terriglobia > Terriglobales > SCQP01 > SCQP01. Next base: position 135 of record JAKAOE010000398.1, on the reverse strand, counting down.
TGTTCGTCTTCCAGCCGGTGCGGGTGCAGGGCTACAGCATGCTGCCGCGACTGCGCAACAACGAGCGGCTGTTCGTGAACAAGATGGCGTTCAACCTGGGGCCGCTGCGGCGCGGCGACGTGGTGGTGTTCCACT
>JAKAOE010000397.1 GCA_021823305.1 Acidobacteriota bacterium | reverse complement strand
TCATCCGGATCAGGTGGCGGCTGGTGTGCAGATTGAACGGGCGCGGATCGCGCAGCAGCGCCATGCCCGCCTCGTGCAGCAGCCGGTCGCCCTTGTGGTGATTGCAGGCGCGGCAGCACGCCACCAGATTTTCCCACGCACTGCGCCCGCCGCGCGAACGCGGCACCACGTGGTCCAGGGTCAGCGCCTGGGCCGGGCACACGGCGCCGCAGTACTGGCAGGTGTTGCGGTCGCGCAACAGGATGTTCTTGCGCGACAACGCCCGCGTGCGATGCGGGATGCGGCGGTAGTCGAGCAATCGGATCACCGACGGGACGGGGTAATGGGCGCGGCTGGCGCGCAGGTGGTGGCTGTGCACCTCCTCCGCCCGCGCCACGCCCTTCAGCACCAGCACCAGCGCGCGCCGCGCCGCGCACACATTGATCGGCTCGTAGCTGGCGTTGAGCACCAGCACCGGGCTCAGCAGCGGCGCCTGGGCGCTCATGCCGCCGCCTCGATGTGCACCGCGCGCACCGCGCGCGCCGCCGTCATCACCATCACCTGGCTCGCGCCCGCGCGCTGCAGGGCGGCAGCGGCCGCCCGCGCCGTCGCCCCGGTGGTTAGCACGTCGTCCACCAGCAGCACGCGCCGGCCCCGCACCCGGGCGCCGGCCGCGAACGCCCGGGCTACGTTGCGTTCCCGCTCCTCGGCGGTCAATCCCGATTGCGGCGCGGTTTCGCGCACGCGCCACAGCGCCCGGGCCGCGTACGCGCAGCCCAGGCGCCGCGCCAGCCGTTTGCCGATTTCCGCGCTCTGGTTGAAGCCCCGCTGCCGCCGCCGGGCGGCGCCCAGCGGCACCGCCAGCACCAAGTCCGGCCGGGCCGGCAGTTGCGGCGCCAGCTCCGCCATCCGCCCGGCCCAGAAACCGGCCGCTGGCACAACGCCTCCGAACTTCAATATAAGGACCAATGCCCGCGCCGCGCCGCGGTACTCGGCCGCGCTGAGCGCGACGGCGTAAGGAGGTGGAGCGATCTGGCACTTGAGGCACAGCCCCTCCGCGCAGATCGCATCCTGCCCGCAGCGCCGGCAGCCCCACGCCGGCGCATCACCCACGGCTGCCAGGCAGTCCGCGCAGGCCGGGATCCGCCGCGCATGCTGCAGCCGGGCGCCGCAGATTCTGCAGGGCGAAGGAAAGAGCAGCGAAACGGCAAGTCCGGCCGCTTCGGCGCCGAATTTTCCAAGGATATCCGTGACCCCGCCACTGGCGTGGCGGGCGTGAAGCGGGCTAGGCCCCGAGGGGCCGCCGTGGCTGGCATCGGGCGAACTGCTGAAGACATCCCTCCCAGCGGCACATGTCTGACCCGATCATAGCATTAGTAGGGAAACCCCATGGGGCCGGGCAATGGCTGCGGGCGCGCCCCAAGGGTCAGGCGACGATGCCTTGCTCGACTTTTTCCTGGCAGTTGATGCAGAGGCTGGCCCACGGCACCGCTTCCAGCCGCTTGAGATTCAATTCCTCGCCGCACGCCGTGCACTCACCGAAGGTTCCTTCCCGAATGCGCGCCAAGGCGTCGTTGACCAACTGCAGTTGGCCGCGGTCGGCGTTGCTCTGGTGGAAAAGAAACTCCTTGGTGTAGGAGTTGGTGGCCTTGTCGGCGATGTCCTGTGTCGCCTCTTCGTCAGCCGTGCGCCCGTCCTGCTCATTGCGCACCACCGCCTGCATGAGCTCCTGCTGCTTCTGCAACAGCTTCTTATGGAACTGTTCTAGCCGTTTGCGATCCATGCCGTTCACTCCTGCGTCCACGCCCGGCGGAAAGTCCTTAACATTATCCGTTTCGTCCGCCAGTTGTCAAATGCCGCCCCTCCGCGCCGACTCCGGTTTTGGCGGCATGAGGCTTGGATGCAGTCACCGGCGGGCAGGGTACAAGTTTTCGCGCCCGGGGAACGCCACCCAATCGCCGGCGGAACCCGTGATAGCATGGTGGGCAGTCCGCAGTCCTGCCGGCGGGCCCGCGGCAGCGCCCACCGCCGCTGCATCCACGGTGCCGGCGCGCAGCCCGGCACGTAACCCCAAGGAGCAGCATTGGCGCAGATCAGCCGCAAGGAATTGAAAAGCGACGAGTTCGTAAGCGGGATGGACGCCGCCTACGAGTTCTTTCTCCAGCACCGCCAGCGTATCATTACGCTGGCCATTGCGGTCGTGGTTGCCGCCGGCGCCGTCTACAGCTACGTCGCTTGGCAGCGCAGCCGCAACCGTTCCGCCTCCAGTCTGCTGACGGCGGCGCTGAGTACGCTGCACACCCCGTTGCAGAACGCGGCGACGCCGCCCACCCCCGGCGTCCAGACCTTTCCCAACGCCGCCGCACGCGCCGTGGCCGCCGAACCGCAGCTTCAGGCCGTGATCCAGCGCTATCCCTCCACCTCCGCCGGCCAGATGGCGCGCCTCTACCTCGGCTTGGCGCAACAGGATCAGAACGATCCGGGCGCGGCGGCCACGCTGCAGGCCGCCGCCGCCTCCAGCGACAAGGTGGTGGCGGTGGCCGCCGAGCACGCGCTCGCCAATTACGACATCCAGCACGGCAATCCGGCCGCCGCGCACGCGCTGCTGCTGAAGCTCAGCCAACAGGATTCGCCCACCCTGCCCCGTGCCGTGGCGCTGTTGGAGTTGGCCGACCTCGACCGGACGTACAACCCCAAGGAAGCGGTCATCTACTACCAGCAATTGCAGCAGGAGTATCCCAACACGCAAACTGCGCAACAGGCACAGGAGCAGCTTGCCACGCTCAAGCGCTAGCGCCCGCCCAAGGACGCAGGGCGCTTGGCGAAGGTTGAGGCCCGCGGCGAGCCGCGCTGACATGCGCGGCGAGGTTGGGACGGCGCCGTGCGTTCAAGGCACCGTTTTGATAGAATTTAACGCGTTGGCGGCGCCGTTCGTCGGCAGTGCGCGTGAGCCGCTCACCCGGTGAACCCGATGCTGCTCCCGCTGACGAAGAAGAGGTCTCTTCTCGGCTATGGCTTGATGCTGGCGGGCGCGGGAGGCCT
>JAKAOE010000396.1 GCA_021823305.1 Acidobacteriota bacterium | reverse complement strand
GTCTTGCCGCGGCAAGACCTACCGCATCGCCGGCTTCGCCAAGGGCTCGGGCATGATCCATCCCAATATGGCGACCATGCTGGGCTTTGTCTTCACCGACGCGCCGCTGACCCCCGCCGCGGCGGCGCAGGCGCTGCGCGCCGCGGCGGACGAATCCTTCCACCGCATCACGGTGGACGGCGACACCTCGACCAACGACACCGCGGCGCTGTTCGCCTCGGGCACGGGCAAGCTCTCGGCGCCGGGACGGCAGCGCTTTCAGGCGGCGCTGAACCAGGTGGCGCAGGCGCTGGCGCGGCAGATCGTGGTGGACGGCGAGGGGGCGACGCACTTCGTGACGGTGAAGGTCGAAGGCGCGCGCACCGCCGCCGACGCCGACCTGGCGGCGCGCACCATCGCGCACTCGCCGCTGGTGAAGACCGCGCTCGCCGGCGCCGACGCCAACTGGGGGCGGGTGCTGGCCGCCGCCGGGCGCAGCGGCGCGCGCTTCGATCCCGACAAGGCCGAAATCTGGTTCGGCGGGCTGGCGGTTTACCGCCGCGGGCGGGCGCTGGACTTCGACGAGGCCGACGCCAAGCGGCGGCTGGAACAGGACGAAGTCGAGGTGCGCATCCACCTCGGGGCGGGGCAGGCCAAGGCGTGGATGTGGACGTGCGACTTGACCGAAGGTTACATCCGGATCAACGGCAGCTATAGAACGTAAGCTGCGCTACCATGGGCCCATGGTCGGCCCTGTCGCCATTCCGGACAAGCTGTACTTCAAGATCGGCGAGGTGGCGCGGCTGGCCGGGGTCGAGCCCTACGTGCTGCGGTTTTGGGAGAGCGAGTTTCCGGCGCTGAAGCCGGGCAAGAGCCCGACCGGACAGCGGATGTACCGGCGGCGCGAGGTGGAGCTGGCGCTGCGCATCAAGATGCTGCTGCACGAGCAGGGCTTCACCATCGCGGGGGCGAAGAAGAAGCTGAAGGCGGAACACGACGGGCGCAAGGCGCAGGCGGCGCTGCCACTGACGGGCGGGCGCGACCGCGAGCTGCTCGATCTGGCGCGCGCCGAGCTGGCCGCCATCGCGGCCATGCTGGCGCGGCGGCCGTGCTAGACTGGCCTTACCCCGCAGTTCCCTTCCCACCGATTTCGGGACGTAGCGCAGCCCGGTAGCGCACTTGCTTGGGGTGCAAGGGGTCGCGAGTTCAAATCTCGCCGTCCCGACCAATGCCTTCCGCAGCACTCTCTTGGGCACGCCAACTGCGCCCGCGGAGGCGCGACTGCGGCGTGGTTACATGCTCCCGCGGGAAAATAGCCGGGCACGCCGCCCCGCGCCAGCGGTTGCGAAGGTGAATCGGGGCGAGCCGGCTGGCGGGATTCCCGGCGGCCTCTGCATTGCTCGCGATCCAGACGGTCGCGGGGTGACTTATGGTTGCCGCGGCTTTCCTTGCCGAGAGCTCCGCCCTGGCGGCGGGGCGGTGAGGCGTGTCCACAGCGTCGCCGGGTCGGGGTCGAAGATTAGGTCGGGGGTGGCGGGGAGGATGGTCCAGTAGCCGGCGGCGAGTTCGTGTTGGAGCTGGCCGGGCTTCCAGCCGGCATAGCCCTGGAAGACGCGGAAGGCGACGGCGGGTTCCTGGGCGTTGAGGGCGAGGTCCATCAGGTTGAGGTTGGCGCTGGCGAAGACGCCGGGCAGGATGGCTTGCGCCTCGTGCAGCGGGCCGGCGATGTGCAGCAGGCAGAAGAGGCGGGAGGCCTGCACCGGACCGCCGGCGTAGGCCTTGTCGGTGCGCGCTTGGGCGGCGACGTTTTTGGGAAAGAGGTGGGCGAGCGGGATTTGGCCGGGCTGGTTGATCACCAGGCCGGCGGCGCCCTTTTCCGAGAGGCCGACCAGCAGGATCACGGCATGGCGGAAGCGGCCGTCGGGCACCTGGCCGCGGGCGACGAGCAGCTTGCCGATGGTCAAATCCCCGGGGTTTCGCGATTGCGCGGCGGCGAGCGCGGGCAGCAGACAGAGCGCGGCGGCGAGGCCGGCGCGGCGGCACAGCCAGCGGCGGATTTCGGCAGCACGGCTGGAGCAAGCGCAAGACATCACGGCCACCGGGCCAGCATAGCATCGCGGGAGGGCTCAACCCCCAGTTTGCTGGTTTTACGGTAAACTGGCTCCATGAAGACCACGATCGAGCTGCCCGACGACCTGATGGTCGAGGTCAAAGTGGCGGCGGCGCGGCGGCGCACCAGCCTGCGGCGTTTCTTCGAGGCGGCGCTGCGGCGCGAGCTCAGCGCACGCGGCCCCAAGAGAGTGCAGGAGAAGCCGCGGGCGTTCCGGTGGACCACATATCCGGGCGGCTTGGCGCCGGGATTCGATGTCTCCAACCGCGAAGCGATGTACGAGTGGTTCGACCGGCACCGTGATCGCGATTGACACGAATCTGCTGGTGTACGCCGCCGGCGCGGCTTTACCCGAGCACGCGGCCGCCGCCGCCGCCCTGGAGCGGGTGCGCCAGGGCCGGCAGGGCTGGGGAGCGCCGTTTCCAGTCCTGGCGGAATTCTGGAGAGTGGTCACCGGCGGCTCCGCGGGCGCGCGTCCGGCGACGCCAGCGGAAGCGGCTGGATTCCTCGCCGACCTCGTCCGCGCCGGCGCTCAGATCTGGTTCGCGCCTTCGGGCGCGGAGCGCGCGCTGCCGGAGCTGGCGCGCGCGATGGGCGTGCGCGGCGCGCGAATTTTCGACCTGCAGATCGCCTATATCGCGCGCGCCAACGGCGCGCGCGAAATCTGGACGCACGACGCCGGCTTCGTCCGCCTGCCCGGACTGACGTGCCGGGACCCGCTGGCAAGCGCCTGAGCGCTAGAGCGGTTCCAGCGTTGGGTGGGCGGGGTGCCGCGTCGCTGGAACCGCGCTAGCCGCGAGGGCGGCCGGTGGCGGGGCCGTAATGGCGGGTGAGGAAGTCCACAACCTCGCCGGCGAAGCCAGCGCCGCGCATCAGGGCGGTGATTTCATAGCCGCAGATGCGAAGATGCTCCGCATCCGCCTGCGTAATGCCTGT
>JAKAOE010000395.1 GCA_021823305.1 Acidobacteriota bacterium | reverse complement strand
ATGCCGTAGTGGCTGGCCGGCGCCAGCGGGGAGTCTTCGGTGAGCGGCTCGGCGCTGGGGGCGTAGACGGCGGCGGTGGAGGAGAGCACGAACAGGCGCACGCCGCAACGGCGCATGGCCTCGAGCAGCGCGACCGGGCGCAACGTATTGTTGTCGAGGTATTTCCCCGGCTCCCGCACGGATTCGCCCACTTCGATGAACGCAGCCATATGAATGACGGCGTCAATGGCGTGCGCGCGCAGCCCCCGCTCGGCCGCCACCGCGTCCCCGACGTCGCCCTGGACCCAGACCGCGCCGCCGGCGACCGCGTCGCGGTAGCCGTGCGAGAAGTTGTCGTACACCACCGCCCGGTGCCCAGCCTCGATCAGGGCCTCCGTCATCACACTGCCGATATAGCCGGCCCCGCCGGCGACGAGGACGTTCATGGGCGCTCAGCTCTAATTTACCGGCATCCTGAGCCAGCACTTGGCTCGAGTGGTTCCCCTTCCCACCTCACAACCCAAGCGCTCTGGATTCCCGGACGTTGTTCGTGGCACAGGTCGGATGAAGCCCCGCGCTTCAGCGCGTTCTGGGAACCGCTCGCATCAGCACCGGGAGCCGCGATGTCGGCTGCCCGGCCTTGCGTCAGTCTGATGGGTCGGCTATGCTTCCCTTCGATGGCCTCAGCGAGCGAAGGGACCGGGGGCGCGTGTCAAGAAGGCGGCGCAGGGCCGTGGCTGGCAGCGTACACGCGGCCGCGGTTTGAGGATAGAGTCTGCTTATTTTGCGAGACCCGCGGAATTGAGACTTTCTTGCCAACCCACTCGAGTTGGAGACGGTGGAGCGACCGCAAGAAGCTGCTGCAAATGCCACTTTTCCCCTCCTACGTGTTCATTCGGGCAAGCGACGGCGAACGGCGGCGGGCGCTTCAGGCACCCGGGGTCCTCCGGTTCGTGCGTAACCAGGAGGGACCGGTGCACGTTGAGGAAAGCGAATTGGACGCTGTGCGACGGCTCTTGCAGAGCGGGCTAGCCTATGATCCCCTGCCGGATGTGCAGCCGGGCGAAGAAGTTGAGATTGTGACCGGCGCGCTCCGTGGATGCCGCGGGCATCTTCTGAGCAAGAGCGGCAATGCCGTGGTACTGCTGGTGAGCGCCATTCAGGCGGGCGTGCGCGTCTCGCTGCCCGATCCGTCGTGGGTCAGGTGCGTCGGGAAACACACGGTCAAACCCGGCAAGATCGGATTCGTTCCCAGTGCCGCGACCGCTCCAAGGGCAGCTTCAACGGCAAAGCGCGCGCTGCCTTTGCCGCCAGTCTGTCTAGATCGCCCACCCATGGGGATGCCGGCAGCGTTGTGTGACACCTCGCATGGCGAGGCCAGAACTCAGGGGTGAGCGCGAGCCCGGCGGCGCGGCGCCCATCGTGGCGGCGGCTGCACCGCCGCCCCGGCAAAGAGGAAGAACAGCAAGGCATTCGCCGGGGCGTGGAATTGAAAGTCAACCAGGCTGTGCGCCATGAGCCCTGCTAAGCCGATGAAGAGCGCCAAGCGAAAGCGGCGCATCGGTTCGCGCCCGCGGCGGCAGGACCAAAAGCTCATAAACACGATGACTGCCACGGCCACAGCGCAGATTGCGCCGACTATGCCGGTTTCCGCCAGCAACTGCGCGTATTCATTGTGGGCGTACAGCCACCGCAGATCATTGTCAAACAAGGCATAGCGCGGGTAAACCGCAGCGAAGGTGTTGAAGCCGGCGCCGCTTAGCAGGTGATTGCGGAAAATTAGAAGGCACGCCAGTGCAACCTTGATTCTGTTCGTCAAGTCGGCGTCATTGGCGCCGAGACCGCCAAGTCTTGCTAGGATTGGCCGCCACGGCACCGCCAGAAGACCGGCGGCGGCGATAACCAAGGCGCTGAGCCACGCCGCCGCCTGCTTGCGTACCTGCTCCCAGCCGGGCCAGAAGATCGCCGCTGCCAGCACAGCTTCAAAGGCAAGCGTGCCCACCCCCCCTCGGGAGGCCGAGAGCACGACCGAGCCCGCCGCTAGCAGCGGGACCAAGCCCAACCGCACTCTTCGCAACCACGGCTGGTCACCCGGCTGACCGCGGGTGAACATCATCGAAACAGCCGGGGGGATAAGAAGATCCATGCATCCGGCGTAGTGGTTGTAGTAGACAAATGGACCCATTGGCCACGCATAGGTAGCATTGTGAAACCAGTAAATGTACTTATTCGCGGTGAAATATTGCAGGATCGCTTCCGCCGAAATCACGCCCGTAGCGGTAAACAGAGCCATGCGGAGCAAGCGAAGCCGCTTCGCGTCCCGAAAGCCGAAAAAAGCAAGGTAAAAAATGGCCCCACAACCGGCCAATCCAAACAGTCCGGTCCGGGTATCCCCGAGGTAGGCGGTGCGCCGGAGGGCATACTGCGCCAGGACCAGCGTGCCAAACCCCAGCATGGGGATCAGCAGCGGGGTCCATGGCAGGTCAAATCCAAGGCTGGCCGAGCTGAGCGCGAGGACGAGAATGCCGGCGTAGAGCGCGATGTACACCGGGGTCGAGACGTAGCTGTAAACGCCCCCGAACCCCACCACGGCGATCAGCGCGCAGGCGAGGGATAACAGCGCTGCCATGCTGGTGGCCCATTCCGGCGGCTCGTTCTCGCGCGTGATGGCCTGCACCAGCCCCGGCATCCGATGCTCCGCATGCGCCATGTGTCAATCGCCCGCGCGCATGGCGACCTGGCTGATCCCTAAGTCGCCGCTCATGGGAACCGCCGCGAACGGGCGGACATATCGGAACGAGACAGTGACCAGCGAGACCCCAGCCGGGACACGAAACTGCCCGGAGAAGCGCTGCCAGGCGCGGGTGGGAGCGAAGGCGATGTCGGCCAGCTCGTGGCCGGCGGCCGGGGCGGCGCGTACGACAAGGTGAAATCCGACTGCGCCCACCCCGGTGGCCATGGCGGTAAAGCGCAGCGCATAGCGCGATCCTGGTTGAACCTCCACCAGTTGGGACAGCAGCGTCACCGTATCTGGCTCGGACCCGTTCATCGAGATCGG
>JAKAOE010000394.1 GCA_021823305.1 Acidobacteriota bacterium | reverse complement strand
CGGGCAGAGTACGGCCTCGGTGCTCAACAACGCCCAGACGCAGCAGCAGGCGCTGGCGGCGTTGAACCTCATTCTCGCCTGCGACCCCGACTTCGGCCACGGCACCTCGGTCGCCGGCCTGATCCACCTAGTCGCCCCCGACGCCAGGATCCTGCCGATCAAGGCCTTCGGGCCGGGCGGCACCGCCACCGTGGCGGCGATCTACCAGTCCATTACCTACGCAATTGACCATCACGCGCAAGTGATCAACATGAGCTTCAGCGCTCAGGCGACCACGCCCGTAATCCAATCCGCGATCCAGGAGGCGGTTGGCGACGGAATCATCGTCGTCGCGGCCGCCGGCAACGCCGCCACCGACGCCGCCGTCTACCCAGCTTCGCTCCCTGGGGTCGTCGGCGCCGGGGCGGTGGACGGCACACAGGCGCAGTTCCCGCTGGCCTCGTTCTCCAACTTCGATCCCGGCCCAGGCCGATTCGTGGATGCCGACGTGGCCGCGCCCGGTGTCCAGGTGTTCACCACCTACCCCGGCGGCGGCCAGATCTGGGCCACCGTCAACGGCACCAGCTTCAGCACCCCGCTGGCCGCGGGCGAAGCCGCGCTGCTCGAGCAGTTGCACCTCAGCGGCGCCGCCAATCGCCGCGCGATCGAGGCCTCCGCTGACCCCGCCATCGCCGGCGATGCCCGGGGCCAGCTCGGCCACGGCCTCATCAACGTCCTCCAGGCCCTGCGCTCGGCCGCCTTCTCCGGCCTGTTCGGCTGGTAGAAGCGCCGCCGGGCTTTACCGGCGAAGACCGTCTTACCGAACCCCAATGATCGGGCCCGCAGCGGGGCCACCCCAAGCGCTGGGGGGTGCGCCGTCCGGCCGGGCGCAGGCGCTTCGCGCAGCCCGGCGGCCGGGTCACTTGACTCATGTCTTGCAAGTGACTCATCCGCTTGCGGTTAGCATTTAAATTAAAGGCTTTCTAATAGCCGCCGATCTTCCCCATTGCAGGGCGAAGTGTGCCCGCAAAAGGAGTTCGGATATGGGCCATAGGGCGACTTCCCCCCAAAGGCACTCTCGACTCCTCGCCGTAGCCGTCCTTGCCGGTTGTCTCGCCGACATGGGCGTAACCGCGGCGTTTGGCCAGGCGCCGGAGCAGTATGGCGTGCTGGCGTATCTGCAATCCTCCGCGGTGGGCGCGTTTGATGTCCGCCATCAAACCGATGCGGTGCGGCTCAACCCCAACCGCAACCTCTACCTCATCACAGTCAGCGACGGCCGCACCGATCAGCAACTACTGAGCGAGGTGGCGACCGACCCCGTGGCCCGGCATCCCGAACTCAACCGGCCGGTGTCGCTCGGCGGCCCCACGTCGGATCTCGACGCCGCCCAGTCCACCGCTTCGGTCCTCAACGGCGGCCAATCCACCGCCTCCGTGCTCAACAGCGACGGCGACGGCAGCACGCTCGCCGACAGCTCGCCGGGCCAGGACCTGGGCTTGCGCAACGGCCATGTCTTAACCCTGAACATCGGGCTGTTTGGCTCGCAAGCCGTGCTCGGCGCGAAGGCGGCCTCGGTGCTCAGTTCCCAGCCGCGGTATTACCACGGTTCGCTGGTGCCGGCGCAGTACGTGGACCAGCCCGTGGTGGGGCAGATTCACGCCGGCGCTTCGGCGCTCCGGTATGCCTCCGGCCGCCACGTCGTCGTGGCGCTGATCGACAACGGCCTCGACCCGACCAATCCGGTGCTGACGCAGACCTGGACCGGGGAGAAGGGTTGGAACTTCTACGACAACTCACCCGACTGGTCGGCCTACGCCGATCTGGCCGATGGCCCGCAAGGCCGTGGTTCGCAGATCAGCCTGGGCGGGGCAGTCCTCGATGGCGGCTCCGGCTCGACGCCGAGCACCCCGTGTTCGGTTGAGTTCAACAACCAGGGTTCGCACCTCGATCAGTCCACCGCCTCGGTGTTGAACGGAGGGCAGTCCACCGCCTCCGTGCTCAACGGCGAGCAGAGCACGGCTTCGGTGCTGAATGGCGGACAAAGCACCGCTTCGGTGCTCAACGACGCGGAATCGCAGACGCAGGCGCTGGCGGCGGTCAACGCCCTGTTGGCCTGCGATCCCGATTTCGGCCACGGCACCTCGGTCGCCGGTCTCATCCACCTGGTCGCCCCCGACGCCAAGATTCTGCCGATCAAGGCTTTCGGCCCCGGCGGGACGGCTACCGCGGCGGCGATTTACCAGTCCATCACGTATGCGATTGACCAGCACGTGCAGGTCATCAACATGAGCTTCAGCGCCACCGCCAGCACGCCGGCGATCGAGGCGGCCATCCGGGAGGCGGTTCACGACGGCATCATCGTCGTCGCCGCCGCCGGCAACTCGGCCTCCGATGCCGCCGTCTTCCCGGCTTCGCTGCCGGGGGTGATGGGGGTTGGCGCGGTGGACGGAACCCAGGGGCAGTTCCCGCTGGCCTGGTTCTCGAACTTCGATCCCGGCCCCGGCCAGATTGTGGACGCCGGCGTGGCCGCGCCCGGCGTATCGCTGTTCACCACCTATCCCGGTGGCGGGCAAATCTGGGCCACCGTCAGCGGCACCAGCTTCAGCACGCCGCTGGTGGCGGGCGCAGCGGCGCTTCTGGCGCAGCGCGGTCTGCACGGCAAGGCCAATCGCGCGGCGATCGGCGCCGCGGCCGATCCGGCCATTGCCGGCGACGCCCAGGGCCAGGTTGGCGCGGGCCTGATCAACGTCCAGCAGGCGCTGGCCGCCGCCGGCGCCGCCCATGCTGCGGAGCGGGACCAGCGCCACGGCCACGATCACAGCGACCGGGGCGACGGCCACCATGGTCATTGATCAATCGCGGCCGCTACGCGCCCTGAGCAAATATATGACCTGCCACCACTCCACCCTCGCTTTCGCCGCGCACGACGCGCCCCGATTCGGCATGTATCAGCGCGTAGCCGCATGGTTGCAGCAGTTCCGCCAACTCCGCCGCGCGCCGGCGCTTGTGTCCGCGGCTGCAGCCGTGGAGCTCGATCAGAAGCCCCGGCCGCAGCCG
>JAKAOE010000393.1 GCA_021823305.1 Acidobacteriota bacterium | reverse complement strand
TCGCCGTCCAGCGTGCCCGTGCTGGCGTTGCCGACGCTGATCGTCCCGCCCGACGAGCTGAATTGGGCGACTTCGAAGCCGCTCTGCACCGTGATCGGCCCGCTCATGATGAAGCCCGGCGGGTTGGGCGTGATGGCGAGGGCGGTGCCGTTGAGTGTGTCGCCCGGCAGCGCCTCGACGGTCAGTCCGCTGAAGCTGAAGTTGACTTGCGGCGTGGCCGTGGTGCCGATCTGCGTCAGCGTAAGCGAGCCTGCAAACGGGATCTGGCTGGCGTGGGCATGAATGCCAACCCCAGCCAGCAGTGCGACGCATGCGGCCAGGGCGAGCGAGCGGGGGGAAGTCGGCATAGGTAGTTTCCAGGCTGCAATCGCTTCGGTGGTGCCGAAGCATGCACGCTGCCACGCCAAACGGTCGGCCGCTTTACCCCCGAAACGCGCTTAATGCCAACGTTTTCAGCGAGTTGACTGCGCATCGCCGATGCTGCAGCGAAATGCAGACTCACGCCCTGGTTTGGCGATTGAGGCGCAAGTGCGCAGCAGTCTGCAACTCAGCCAGGGGTGGGAAAGCATTTTCCCAGGGGCGAGTTTAGTTCCGCTCCGTCATACCCAGCCCCAGCCTCCAGGCGCAGTCCAGCCGGAAACTACCGGCAGTCAACCTCTTGCAAACATTGGGCTAAATCCAGTGCAGGCTCTTGCGCATTCCGGGGTGGTCTTTGGCAACCAAGCTGCACATTCATGGCTGTAGGATGGAATCCTAAACGAGATGAACAAAACTTCCCATGCCGGTGCAGCCGATGCTCTTCGTGGGTCACCACCTGAGCCGGGGGCCAACACGGCTGGCTGGCTGCGGCGGGCGGTTCCGGCGGCTGTTCGGCAGCGTGTCGGCGCCACGGTTCGCTCCATGGAGCTGAAGCGGGGGCTGCGCGCGCTGCGCCGGGGCGGGAACCCGGATGATGCGCTCCTCGATCGCTTGATCTGGGCTTGGGACAATGAGGGATTTAGTGGTGATCGTTCGTATATGCGGCGCGTGGTGGAAGCCGCGCGTGCGGTCCAGGGTCCGGTGCTCGAGTGCGGATCGGGCCTCACCACGCTGCTCGTCGCCGCCTGCGCTGGCGAGAACCTGCGGGCTTGCTCGCTCGAGCACGTTGGCGAATGGCGAAATCGGGTGCGGGACCGCGCCCTACGGTGCGGCTTGAAGACGGAAGTGCTGGACGCCGAGCTGGTCTCCTACGGCGACTTCGACTGGTACCGCGTTCCGGAGGAGACGCCGACGGACATTCGGTTGGTGATTTGCGACGGTCCGCCGGCCGCTACGCACGGGGGGCGTTACGGATTGCTCCCGGTCTGCGTCTCCCGCTTGGCGCCGGGATGCATCATTCTTTTGGACGACGCGGAGCGCGACGACGAACGGCGGATCGCGGAGGCCTGGCAGCGCGAATACGGTCTGACGTGCGATTGGCGGGCTTCCGGGAATGGCGTCTTCGCTGAGTTGACCGTCCCGGCGACGGTGCCGTCCGGCGGGTTGCAGGCGCACGCGGCGGGCGGGCGGAACGCATGAAGGCGGTCTTTTGGGCTGCGGCCCTGCTGGTGGCCTACACCTACGCCGGCTATCCGTTTTGGCTGTGGCTGCGCTGCCGCTGGCGGGCGCGGCCGGTAAGCCCGCGCCCGCTTCGGGTGCCAATCTCGGTTGTGCTCGTCGTCCGCAACGAGGAGGCGAGGTTGCCCGCGAAGCTGGCAACCTTGCGGCGCCAGGACTATCCGGCGGAGCTGCTGGAAATCGTCGCCGTGTCCGACGGGTCCACCGACGGCACCCCTGCGCTGCTGGCGGCGCAGGCGGGGCCGTCGTTTCAGGCGTTGGCGCTGCCCGAGCCGGCCGGCAAGGCCGGCGCCTTGAACGTTGCGCTGGCCGCCGCGCGCGGCGAGATCGTCGTGTTCACGGATGCGCGGCAGGAACTCGAACCCGACGCGCTACGCCGCCTGGTGGATGACTTCGCCGACCCTGAGGTCGGCGCCGTGAGCGGCGAATTGATCCTGCGCGGCGGCGGCAAGCAGGGCCTGGGCGTGTATTGGCAGATGGAGAAGAAGATCCGTGAGTGGGAGAGCGCGGCGGGCTCCGTGGTGGGCGCCACCGGCGCGCTCTACGCCGCCCGCCGCGAGCTGCTCTGCCCGCTTCCTTCCGGAACCATCCTCGATGACGTCTACCTGCCGCTCGCGGTTGCTCGCCAGGGCCGGCGGGTGCTGTTCGAGCCGGCGGCCCGCGCCTATGACACCCTGGGGGATCATCGCCACGAATTTCGCCGCAAGGTGCGCACGCTCACCGGCAATTACCAGTTGCTGCAGCTCGCTCCCTGGCTGCTGACCGGCGCCAATCCGGTGCGCTTCGAATTCGTCAGCCACAAGCTGCTGCGCCTGCTGGTTCCGTTCGCGCTGGTGGCGATGTGGCTGGCGTCGCTGGCCGTACCGGCCCCGCTCTACCGGGCGGCCTTTGTCGCGCAGACCATATTCTATGGCCTCGCCGCGGTCGCCGGCGCGCGCGGCCGGCTCCCGTTGATTGGCCGCCTCGCCGACCTGTCGCGCTCGTTCGTCCTGCTCAACGGCGCGGCGGCGATGGCGCTGTTTTACTTCGTCTCCGGAAAGCGGGCCGTGTGGATTCGGTAAACCACTTTGCGGCTTCTGATCGCTTCGCTATGGCGGCGCCGCTGCCGCTGCCGGCGCCGGCGCCCGCGCGCGAGCCCATGCGTCTCGCCTATTGGGCTCTGATCGCGTTTCTGGTCGTGTATTGCGCCCGCCCGGAGGATTGGATCCCCGGTGTCGGGCACCTGCATCTGGATAAGATCGCCGGCGGGGTCGCGCTGGCGGCGGCGGCCATGAGCGCGCTCTCCGGCCAGGGGCGCGACCTCAAATTGCCCAAGAGCGTCCGCCTCCTGGTCGTCCTGTTCGTGCAACTGTTCCTGGCCGCCCTGTTTTCGCCGGTTTGGCGGGGCGGGGCGCTGTCCATGGTGATGGACGACTTCTCGAAGGTGGTGCTGATCGCGATCGTGATCGTCTGG
>JAKAOE010000002.1 GCA_021823305.1 Acidobacteriota bacterium | reverse complement strand
GCTCTATTGGTAGTCGGCTCCGTCGCCTACGACGACATCACCACGCCGCAAGGCCGCGCCCCGCGCGTGCTCGGCGGCTCGGGAACCTACTTTGCCCTGGCCGCTTCCTTCTTCGCTCCGGTACGGCTGGTGGCCGTGGTGGGCGACGACTTCAGCGCCGAGGACGAGGCGGTGCTCACCGACCGCGGGATTGACACGCGCGGGCTCGAGCGGGCGCCGGGCAAATCCTTCTTCTGGGCGGGCGAGTACGAGGCCGACCCCAACGTGCGGCACACGCTGAGGACCGAGCTCAACGTGTTCGAAAACTTCGACCCCAAGCTGCCGGCGGAGTATCACGACTCGGACGTCCTCTTCCTGGGCAACATCGCGCCCGAGCTGCAGAGCCAGGTGCGCGACAAGTTGGGTCCGCGCGCCCGGCTGGTGGGCGGCGACACCATGAACTTCTGGATCACCGGCCGGCCGGATGCGGTGCGGCACTTCCTGTCGCGCCTGCACGTGCTCAGCATCAACGACAGCGAGGCGCATTTGCTGACCGGCGAGTCGAACCTCTACCGCGCCGCGCGCGCCATCCTGGCGCAGGGTCCGGCGGCGGTGATCATCAAACGCGGCGAGCACGGCGCCACGCTCTACAGCGCCACGCAGACCTTCGGCGTCCCGGCCTACCCGCTGGAAGAGGTGATTGACCCCACCGGCGCCGGCGACGCCTTCGCCGGCGGCGTCTTCGGCTACCTTGCCCAGCAGAACCGCTGGGACGACGCCACCCTGCGCCGCGCCGTGGTCTTCGGTTCGGTGATGGGCAGCTTCACCTGCGAGCGCTTCGGCGTCGAGCGCCTGCGGAGCCTCAACGAGGGGGAGATTGCGGCCCGCTACCGCGAGTTCGTCGCGCTCACCCGCTTCGACGAGTAGCGCCGCGCCGCGGCCGCCGCTCTTCGTGCGCGGCTGGATCTTCGCGCTCACCGCGCTCGCCGCCGGCGGCGCGGCCTTTGTTTGGGCGCTGCTGCGCGGCCGCGTGCTGCTCTACGGCGACGCCGCCGCGCATCTCGGCATCGCGCGCCGGATTGTGGATTCGGCCACGCCGGGCCCGTCGCAGCTCGGCACCGTCTGGTTGCCGCTGCCCCACCTGCTGATGGCGCCGTTCGTCCTCAGCATGGAGCTATGGCGCTCGGGCGCGGCCGGGGCGATCCCGTCGCTGCTGGCGTTCGCGCTGGCGGCGTGGCTGCTGCACCGCCTGGTGCGGCGCGCCTTCGGCCCGGGGGCGGCGGCGTGGGCGGCGCTGGCGTTCTGCCTCAACCCCTCGCTGCTCTACCTCGCCGCGGTGCCGATGACCGAGACCATCTACCTCGCCGCCTTCCTCGGCTTGGTGGACCAGTGCGGTGCGTTTGCCGCGGCGGAGGACGAAGGGGCTCGGCTGCGCCACGCGTGGCTGGCGGGCGGGTGGGGACTGGCAGGGACGCTCTGCCGTTACGACGGCTGGTTCGTGCTGCCCTTCGCGCTGGCGGCGCTGGCGCTCCGTGCCGGCGACGCGAGGCGCGCCTGGAGCGCGGCGTGGCGATTCTGCCTGCTGACCGGCATCGGCCCGATGTTCTGGTTCGGGTACAACCTCTATTACTTCAAGGACCCGCTGGCCTTTGCCCGGGGGCCGGGCTCGGCGCGCCAGATCTATCTCCATGCCCTGCGCCACGGCGGCGCCCGCTACCCCGGCGACCACGCCGCCGGCGTGGCGGCGCTGTACTTTTCGAAGGCGGTTGAGCTCGCCTGTGGCCATCCGCTGCTTATCCTGGCGGGCTTGGGGCTATTGACCTGGAGTCGCTGGCGCCGGCAGCCGGTGGCCTGGCTGCTGCTGCTTCCGTTTCCCTGGTACGTTTGGGCGATGTGGACCGGCAACGTGCCGATTTTCGTCCCCCAGTACTGGCCGCACGGCTACTACAACCTCCGCTACGGGGTGCAGATGCTGCCCGCGGCGGCGCTGTTTTCGGGCATCGCCGTGGCTGGCCTGGCCCGCGCCGCGCGCCGGGTGCTGATTCGCGGCCTGGCGCCCGGCCTGGCCATCGGCCTGGCGCTGCTCGCCGCCGCCGCCTACCTCGGGATGCTGCGTCCGCCGGGCCCGCCGACCTATGCCGAGGCGGTGCACAACGCGCCCGCGCGGCTCGCCATGCAGCACGCGCTGGCCGCGGCGTTAGCCGCGCGCCGGCCGGGCGAGCGCGTGCTGCTCTATTACGGTTCCTATCCCGAGGCGCTGGCCGAGGACGGCATCCCGCTGCACGACGCCATTCAGGAGTCCAACTACCGGCTCTGGCAGGCGGCGTTGGCGGCGCCGCAGCGCTACGTCGCCTGGATCGCTGCCGAGGCGGGTACGCCGATCGCCAGCCGGGTGCCGGCAGCCGCTTTGCGGCGATACTTTCATCCTGTGGCCCGCCTGCGCGTTGCCGGCGAGCCCGACATCGAGGTGTACCGCCGCAATGGCTCCTGAATCCGCCATCCGCTTCGTCAAGGCCGAGGCCAACGGCAACGACTTTCTGATCGTGGACGCCGCCGCCGTGCCGCCCGCCGCCCGCGCCGCGTTCACCCGCCGCGTCTGCGACCGCCATCGCGGCATCGGCGCCGATGGGGTCGAGTTCGTGCGTTCGCGCGGCGCCGGCTTCGAGCTGGCGCTGTTCAACAGCGACGGCACCGAGGCCGAGATCAGCGGCAACGGTACCCGCTGCGTGGCCGCGTTTTACGCCCGCCACGGTTTCCGCCAGGGCGATATGTTCACCCGCGCCGGCCAGCGCGCCGCGCGCGTGCTGGATGGCGGCGGCGAGATGTGGGTGATCGAGTTGGACATGGGCGCGCCGCAAATCGAAGGCCGCGAGCATCTACTGGCCGCCGGCGCAGAGTACGACGTCACCGTCCTTTCCATGGGCAACCCGCAGTGCGTGTTGCTGGTGGACACGTTTCCCGCCGGCTGGGAGGCGCTGGGCATGGCGATCGCCAACCATCCGCGCTTTCCCCAGCGCACCAACGTAGCCTTCGTGCAGGTGCTCGACCGCCATCACCTCGACGCCCGCATCGTCGAGCGCGGCGTCGGACCGACGCGTTCGAGCGGCACCGGGACCTGCGCCGCCGCGGTCACCGCCATCGCCCACGGCTTGGCGGTAAGTCCGGTGGAGGTGTCCACCCCCGGCGGACGCCAGAAGGTCGCCTGGGTCGGAGGCACGCCGGCCGGCGGCGGGGCGGTGAAGCTCACCGGGCCCGCCTGGATCGTGGCCGAGGGCATGGTCTTCCCGCGGGGCTTATGATGCGCGGCCTGCGTTCGGCCTGCGTGTACGCCTGCACCTGGCTCTACATGGCGCTTGCGGTCGTGGTTTGCCTGCCCTACCTGTGGATCACCCGCCGCCTGGATTTTATCTACGCCTACGCGCGCCTGGGCATCCGTCTGCTGCTTTTCTTCAGCGGCGTGCGCGTGCAGGTGACGGGAGGCGAGCACCTGGGCGCCGGCGGGGTGGTCTACATGGCCAACCATCAGAGCTATCTCGACCCGCCCATCCTGCTCGCCAGCCTGCCCGGTGCGATTTCGTTTCTCGCCAAAGCCGAGCTCTTCCGTGTGCCGCTGCTGGGGCTGGTGCTGCGCGCGGGCGGGCTGGTGCCGATTGACCGGCGCGACCGGGCCGCGGCCGAAGCCGGCATTGAGCGCGCGGCGGCGGCGGTGCGCGCCGGCCGGCCATTCCTGATCTTTCCCGAGGGCACGCGCTCGCGTGACGGAGGCCTGTTGCCGCTCAAAAAGGGCCCGTTTTACCTGGCGGAACAGGCGCAGGCGCCGGTGGTGTGCGCCCGCTTGGAAGGCACCGCCGCACTGCTGCCGCGGGGCGAGTGGCGCATCCGCCCGGGAACGGTCCGGCTGCGCATCGCGCCGGCGATCGAGCTGGCGGCCTGGACGAGCGCCCCCGAGCCGCGCGCGGCGCTGGCGGAGTTGGTACGGAGCCGGCTGGAGGCGTGAGCGCGTTCAGCGCGCCATCTGGATCTGCTGGCCGCTCTGCAGCTCCTCGTCGGCGTTGGCCACCACCAGCGCGCCGGGCTGCAGCGCGCCGAAGACTTCGACCAGATTGCCGTCGCTGAAGCCGGTGGTGATGGTGACGCGGCGGACGCGGCCGGCTGGCGGAGGGCGGCCTGAGCGGCTTCTTCGGCCGCTTGGCGGGAGGAGACCTCGGCCTCATCGGCGGCCACGGTCTGGTCGGCAACATGCAGGTCGTTGCCGGCGACGGCGCCGGACATGGCCTCGGCCGCGGCGTGGAGGCGGCTGGCGGCGCAGCTCGACGTCGGTGTCGGCCGCCTGCGCCAGCGAGCGGGCGGCCTGAATACCCGCCCCGCGGCGGCCGAAGTCCAGCACCTCCCAGGAGAAGTAGAGACCGGCGGCGCTGGTCCAGGCGCTGCGCTGGGAGTAGTCCGCCGGCGGGACGGTGCCGCTGATCGAGGGCAGCGGGCTGGGAAATCCCAAGCCCAGGCTGGCGTTATCCGTTCCCCGGTCCCACTGCGCGCTCAGCCCGCTCACCGGCAACAACGCCGTGGCCGCCAACTCGGCCTGCGCTCGTGCCGCCGCGGCCGCCTGCCCGGCCGCAGCCACCAGCGGCTGCTGCGCCCAGGCGGTGGCCACCGCCTGTTGCAAGTTCAGCGTTTGTTGGGCGCTCGCCCCTGCCGCCGCCCACACCAACCCCATGGCGCCGCTCACCGCGGCCGACCTCCAGCTCATGCATGATAGAACGCGCAATAGGTCATAGCGGTTACATGTCGCCCGCCGCAGGTTGGCTCACAGCCTTGAACTACTTGCTCTGGTAGTAGTTGCGGCCAGTGCGTAAGGTGTGCGCATGCACTTCCGGCGTTTGGCGTTGATCCTGGCGGCTTTGGGCGTTGCGGCCGCCGCGCAGCAATACCTGGGCGGCGTGTCCGGCACGGTGACCGACGTCGCCGGAGGGCGTGTCCCCGGCGCCCAAGTGGCCGCCCGCGCCCAGTCCACTTCCCAGGAACGCACCGCCAGTTCCGATCGCCAGGGCCAGTTCCAGCTCAACGCCCTGCCGCCCGACATCTATCGGCTCACCGTCTCGGCCCCCGGCTTTGCTCCCGCCCACGCCCAGGTGACGGTCGCCGTCGGCACCGTCGCCAGCGTGCGCGTGCGCCTCCACCCCTCCAGCGCTTCCCAGACCCTGACCGTGCGTGCCGCCGGCTCCTCCATCGCCACCCAACCGCTCATCACCAACAGCGCCGTGCTCAAGGGAGTGGTGACCAGCAGGGACTTGCGTACCATCCCGCTCGCCGCCCGCAGCTTCGCCAACATCGCTTACCTCACTCCGGGCACCGAACCGGTCGAGCCCAGCGACCCGACCAAGGCGCGCATCACCGCGGTCAGCTTCGGTGGCAGCTCCGGCCTCAACGTGGCCCAGACGGTCGACGGGGCGGTGAACACCGACGACTACATCGGCGGCTTTCTGCAGAACTTCTCGCCCGACGCCATCCAGGAGTTCACCGTCAGTACCGCGGGCGAGTCCGCCTCGACCGGCGACACCACCCTGGGCTCGGTGGTCGTGGCTACCAAGCGCGGCACCAACGAATGGCACGGGTTGGCCGGCATCTACGAACGCGCCGCGGCGCTCAACGCGCGCTTTCCGATCGACAACCCCGCCCCCAATCCCAAGCAGCCCTTCTCGCGCCAGGATTACGTCGGCACGTTGGGCGGGCCGCTGATCATGGGCAAGCTCTGGTTTTTCGGCTCGCTCGAGTACGTCAACGAAAACGCCAGCATCGCCTACAACAAGACCAGCCTGACCCAGTTCGCCGCGCTCAACCAGCTCGCCGGCCAGGGATTGCTGCCCGGCGGGGTGACGTCGGTGCCGTACTCCAGTTTCACTCCCGTCCCCTTCCACGACCTGCTCGCTGACACGCGCATCGACTGGTCGCAGTCGCCCACATCGCAGTGGTACGTGCGCCTGTCGAGCGACAGCTATCTGACCCACAACGACCTGGTGCAGCAGGGTACGCTCCCCAACACCGGCGCCACAGCGCACTCCAACTACTTCAACGGCGTCATCAACCAACAGGAGATCTACTCTCCCACCTGGCTGGGCAATTTCGTTTTCGCGGCCAGCTACCTGCACCATACCGAGGAGCGCAACGGCAACCTCGGCTATGCGCTCGCCTTTCCCTTCAGCTCCAGCGCCAACATCATCAGCGGGTTTGAGACCTTCGGCGACAACCAGTTCGTCACCCCGATCACCGCCTTTCCCATCGCCCGAAATCAGGAGGAGTACCAGATCAGCTATAACGTCAGCCACAACTCCGGCAACCACAACCCCAGCTTCGGGGTGCAGTTCATCCACGAACCGGTGCTGAGCGGCGCGCTGCCCGGCAACGCGGAAAACCTCACCGTCTTTCCCCTCGATCCCACCGCCTATCTGAGCAATCCGGCGCAATTCACCGCCGACCTGACCTGCGCGCCCAACGCCACTCCGGGCTCGACCTGCACCAGCACGCCCGCCTCCAACGGCAGCTTTTCCCAGAACGTGCAACGCCTCGGCCTCTGGTTACAGGACGACTGGCACGTCAACTCGCGGTTTGTCGTGGATTACGGCTTGCGCTACGACACCACGTTCGGACTGTTCGTCGCCTCGGGCCGCACGCAGGCCTCGAACCCGGCGCTGTTGACGCTGGAGGCGCTGCACGTGCCGCTCTTCAAGTACAACGGCGTGCCGCACGACGACCGGGACAACTTCGCGCCGCGCCTGGGCATGACCTACGCTTTGGGCAAGAACCACAACACCGTGCTGCGCGCCGGGGCGGCGATGATGTACAACGATCTGGCGCAGAACGGCTGGGTGCCGGCGCTGCAAGCGGTGAACCAGGCGCCGCTGGCGTGCAGTGCGCCGGGCGATCCCGGCTGCCTGCCGGGCGCGGCCAACGGCGGCATGGGCTACCTGATCGACCCCGCCTACCACACCCCCTACGCACTGCAATTCACCGCCGGCGTGGAACACGCCTTCACGCCCAACTGGACGCTGGACGTGGACTTCGCCCATGAGGAGGGCGTCCACGCCTTCCGCCGCTATCAGTACGATGCCGGCTACGACCTGTTCACGCCGCTGGCCGCCAACAACCCGGCCGCGCAGCAGGCGATCCTGCCTAATTTCGCCGTCTTCCGCACCGACAACCGCAGCCGCTACGACGCGCTGATGTTCCATCTCCAGGGGCACATCACCGACCGGCTGAGCCTGGTCACCAACTACACCTACTCCGGCGCCTACACCTGGGGTTGCGTGCTGGGCGAGCTCTTCGACTACGTCAACGGAGTGTGCAATCCCAACAACGCCTTCGGCCCGGGCGACTTCGGCCCCTCGGGTGAGGACGTCCGGCATCGCCTGGTGGTCGCTGCCAACTACCGCACGCCGGGCGGCTTCGTGCTCTCGACGCTGTCGCAGTTTGAAAGCGCGCGGCCGTTCACCATGACCACGCCGGTGGACGTGAACGGGCTGGGCGACGTGGCCAACAACCGCGCCGTGGTGAACGGCGTCATGACCTCGTTGGACGAGTTCCGCGGCACGCCCTACATGCAGGTGGACCTGCGCGTGGAGCGCCCGTTCACGCTCGGCGACAAGTACAACGTCGCGCCCTTCATCGAGATGTTCAACCTGTTCAACCGCAACAATCCGGGCGCGTTTTACGTCACCAACATCGCCGCCTTGCCCACGCCGGTCAACAACCCCGCCAACGCCACCGCCTTCTGCCTCAACCCCGCCTGCACCCAGACCCAGCCCATCACCAGCCTCAACCAGCTCAAAGTCCCCGCCGGCGCCTTCGGCGACTTCTTCGGCCCGGGCACGACGGTGGGGATTCCGTTCGCGGCGCAGCTTGGCCTGCGGGTGCGGTTCTAAGCCGCCGGGTCTTATACAGCGAGACCAAGCCGGCGCAGGCCGTCGTCCGCCCATCGCGCCTGGAGCGTGCCCGGGCGGAATGTGTCCGATGCGTGGTGGAGGGAGAGCGTGACCCGGCGGCCGTCGGCATGCCGGAAAATGCCGATGGCTGCCCTTCTGGCGTGCTAGCGAGAAGCCGTCGCGCTCTAGGGCGGCAATGAGATGACGGGCGGTGACCGAGCGGAGCCGGCCGTAGTCGATGTTCACAGGCTAACAGCGACAACCGGTTCCTCGGAGACCGTGACGCTTGGCGGCAACGGCTCGCCGTCATCCCGCAGCGACTCCAGCACCATCTGCGCGACTTCCTGGATGTTGCGGAGAGCGTCTTCCCGCGTCGTCCCCCAAGTTGCGGCGCCCTTGGCCTCGAGCTCGGGAATGTAGGCGCGCCAAACGTCTTCGTCCTGCTCGAGTACAACCCGCAGCACGAACGACCGGACTGCCGACTCCCTTGGCCCGGCGGGCACCATACCACCTCCAACGTATCAGAGGCGCGCCGGATGTCAACCGACGGGCAAGCCGCCCCCCGCGCTATTCTCTTTGAGTGCGCGTTTCGGTTTCAGTGCGCCTTCGTCCGACTAGGATCGGATTCCTGGTCGAGCCGACGGATCTCGACTCTGTGCGGCGCATATTCCAGCTATGCACGTGTCTGTGGGGTGGCGCGTTCAACCCGATCATTCCCGTGTGCGAGGAGCTCCCGGAAGCGTGGCGGTTCCACCCGGCCGTTGACCCGAGCCCCGCGCAGCTGGCCGCCGGTTACATCAGCTTCTTCGAGCCGGACGTCTTCGTCGAGTCGCGCCCGGGCCTTGCAGAAAAGGCTGGCGTACACGAGCTAAAGCTTGATTTCATGCGCGCACGAGCTGCGCGCCTCGACGACTATTTCGAGGAGCGGCCGCACATCCCGTTCGGGCTCGACTGTCGCGGGGCCTATCAGGCGATCTGGAACCGCGAGTTTAAATTCCAGCCCAGCCTGGAGCGGCACGTAGGAGTGTTCGAGCGGGGCGGCCCCGACTCCCCGTTCACGGAAATGGCGTTCGGCGGTTTTCCCGAGGGCGGCCCGCTTGCCCAATTTGCGAGGGCTTTTCGCGAAAGCTTCGCCGCGGCGGAGTTCCCGCAGACTGCGGAGGCTTGGGCCAAGGCAGTGGGCGAGCGGTTCGCGACGCCCCTTACCTTTACTGGCGAGGCGTGCGAGACGGTCTTTCACTCACAGATGGGCAGAGTCGTTGCGTTCATCGCTGACCCCACGAGCCCGCTGGACCTTATCGACTGCTGGAACCTCCGCCAGGTTTGGCGCAACGTGTTGCCAGTAAACCTCAACTGGCTGCGGGCGGCGCAGGACGCGCTGTCCGCCGTCGCCCCAACCGTTTCTGTGCGAGCGCAGGGGTTGCCGCTGCTCGAAGTGATATTCGGGCGGTCCGTGCTTGGTGCGCATGGCCGCGCGGATTATCAAGCCGGACAGGCGAGGCTGAAGGAGGCGGGCTTCGGCCTTGAGTACAGCTTCGGCTGCTGCCCGGACCTTTGGATCGGGCGGCGGAACCCTTGGGACAGGATGGCGCCGCCGCGACCTCAGCGTGTCAGCGTTTCGGCCGGGCGGACGAGCTCCGACCTAGAGCTGCCGGACGACCGGCTTTGCCAGCCACCGGCCTTGGCGCCGCCCTTTGCCGACGAATTTGGCGATGCCAGGGCCGCACGTTGGGCGAACGTCCTCACCTTTAGCGCGCCGTGGGGCGAGCCGGAGACCTTGGCCCTCCTGGTCCCACCGGATTTCGACGCGACGAAGCCACGCCGCTTCGGGTCCGCCGGCGCACCATGCTTGGTCTCCCGCGAGGGGCTTGTGCCTCTGATGAACTTCAAACATGACCGCTGGCTGTTCAGACTGATGACGGGTCCGGAAGCCCTGACAGCGTGGCTGAGCGACCGGGGAACCCCAGCTACGCGATCGAGCGCCGGCCGGGCAGCGGATCAGGTCCTTGAGCGTCTCGGGGGAACGCGGGGCACGTTCATCATCCAGGACAAGAGAACCCTGGAGTTTCTGGACGAGGTTGCGCGGAAAAGGACGAAATCTGCCCACCACGCCCGGTGGGCAGGCCTCCTGAATGAACGTGCGGAGAGGTCGAAAACACGGCCTGCCGTCGTCCCCGGCATCGCTAATTTCGTTGACTGCGGGGCCGCACGCCTTGGCCTGGAAATCAAGTGCCCCAAGTGCTCAGAGGCCAACTGGTACGCAGCCACCGAGCTCAGGCAGGCGCTCGTTTGTGACGGCTGCCTGGGGTCCTTTACGTTCCCTGAGGGGACGCTTGACCTTCGGAGATCGCCGTGGCATTACCGCGTTACTGGCCCGTTCAGCAAGCCGGGTTACGCTGACGGTGCCTACGCCGTCGCCCTGGCGATCTCGCTCTTCGCGCGTCGGCTTGACGTGTTTGGGGCAGACGTCACCTACGCGGCTGGGCTCGAGCTGGTGCTTAGGAACGTGTACGAAGCCAAGCGGAAGGTCGAATGCGACTTTGCGCTCTGGTACCGACCACGACTGTCCGCGACGACGCACGATGCTGAGCCGGCGCTTATCTTCGGCGAGGCGAAAAGCTTCGGACGCAGCTCCCTCCAGCGATTGGACGTAGTTAGGCTTTGGCGGCTCTGGGCGCGGTTCCCGCACGCGTTCGTGGCTTTCGCAACGATGAGGGAGAAGCTCGAAGACGCCGAGGTGCGGCGGATCCGCAGTTTCGTTTCGGCCGCGCGCGGCGGCGCGAAGCTTAGAACAGCCCCGATAATCATTCTTACCGGCACCGAGCTCTTTTGTACCCACAGCGTCGAGGCGTCCTGGACGCAGTCAGGTGGGAAGCGGGCCGAGTTCGCTGCGGACCAGCGGCGGGATTTCGCCGATCCTTGGTGCCTTGCCGACCTCACGCAACAGGTGTACCTCGGGCTCCCGGAAGCACGCGGCGTCCAGCCCGTGGCAGCCTCGGGCGCCTAGGCCGCGCTGCCTCGCGCCGGCTGGCCTGTAACCCGCGCCCGGCCGGGTACGTATACCTGTTTTGCGGAAGTGTGCGAGGCCGCGGCGGCCTCGCGTCGGGTATATCTTCCGCGCACGCTGTGATATTGTTGCGCTTGCGAGGATCGCGCTCTATGGGTTGGATGCGTCCACGGGTTGGCGCCGGCTGTGGGTTGGCGCTGTTGGCCTCATTGGGGTTGACCGCCGGATTATCGGCACAGCAGGGCATGCACTTCCGCCAGCTCGGCCCGGCGATCGGCGGCGGGCGGGTGTGCTGCGTGGTGGGCGTCCCTGGCCAGCCGGATGTCTACTATGTCGGCGCGGCGGGCGGTGGCGTCTGGAAGACCACCAACGGCGGCTTCGGTTGGACTCCGATCTTCCAGCATTACAGCACCGAATCCATCGGCGCGCTGGCGCTGGCGCCGTCCAACCCGAGCCTGCTTTGGGTGGGAACCGGCGAGTCGAACGTCCGCAACGACGTGATTGACGGCCACGGCTTGTACTTCTCCCCCGACGGCGGGCAGACGTTCACCGAGATGGGGGCGCAGTACTTCCACAATGCCGGCCAGATCGCCAAAATCGTCGTCAACCCCGACAACCCCGATGAGGTCTGGGTCGCGGTCCTCGGCCATGCCTTCGGGCCGAACACGGAGCGCGGCGTCTTCCGCACTCTGGACGGCGGCCGAACCTGGCAGAAGGTGCTCTACCTCAACGACACCACCGGCGCGATTGACCTGAAGATGCAGCCCGGCAACCCGCGCGTGCTGGTGGCGGCGATGTGGCAGACGGTGCGCCATCCCTGGGGCCTGGACGACGGCGGCGACGCCAGCGGCATCTACCAATCCACCGACGGCGGCGCCACTTGGCATCAGCTTAACCAGGGCGGGTTGCCGGCCAAGCCCTACGGGCGCATCGCGCTCGAGTTCGCGCCCAGCCGGCCCAACCTGCTCTACGCCGAGATCCAGGCCAAGCGCGGCGTCTTCTGGCGTTCGGACGATGCCGGCGCGCACTGGACGATGGTGAGCAACAACTACCAGCTCAACTCGCGCCCGTTCTACTTCAGCCGGTTCGAGGTGATGCCCGACAACCCCGACGACATCTACTTCCTGTCGGTGCACCTGTCCTACTCCTCCGACGGCGGGAAGACGGCGCGGGTGGTGGGAAACACGCTGCATTGGGACCACCACGCGATGTGGATCGATCCGCGCAACCCGCGCCGCATGATCGAGGGCGATGACGGCGGCGTGAACCTCTCCGACGACGGCGGGTTGCACTGGATGCACACCGCCAACCTGACGCTGGAAGAGGGGTATTCGATTCACGTGGACGACGAGATGCCGTTCCACATCTGCGTCGGCCTGCAGGACAACGGCGGCTGGTGCGGCCCCTCGCAGCCGCAGGCGCGCCCCTCGGGCTGGCGCCGGTTGGTGGGCGGCGACGGGCAGTACGTGGTGCCCGCACCCAGCGATCCGAACATCGTCTACGCCGAGTCGCAGGAGGGGGACGCCGAGCGGTTTAACCTCGCCACCGGCGTTGCCGTCGGGGTCAAGCCCCTGAGCACGGGGACCGCGGGTGAGTCGAACTACGTCTACAACATGCCGGCGCGCTTCAACTGGACCACGCCCATTGCGGTGGACCCGCACAACCCGAACGTCGTCTATATGGGCGCCAACAAGCTCTTCAAGAGCGTCAACGGCGGCCACGACTGGACCGCGATCAGCCCCGACCTCACTTCCGACAACAAGAAGTGGATGCAGCCCTCGGGCGGGCCGATCGATTTGGATATGACCGGCGCCGAAACCGCCGAGACCATCCTTTCCATCGGACTGGTGCCCACCGACCCCAACACCATTTGGGTGGGCACCGACGACGGCCACGTCCAGGTGACGCACGACGGCGGCAAGACCTGGACCGACGTCAGCCATAACATCGCCGGCCTCAAGCCTTGGGGCCGGCTGCAGCAGATCGGGGTCTCGCCGTTCGACGCCAATTCCTGCTACATTGCCTACGACCGGCACGAAATGAATGACGACCGCCCCTACGTCTACAAGACGCACGACGGGGGCAAGACCTGGACCGAGATCGACGCCGGCCTGCCGGATAACTATCCGGCGCACGTCATCCGCGAGGACCCGGACCGGAGAGGCTTCCTGGCGCTGGGCACCGACTACGGCCTGTATCTTTCGAGCGACGACGGGGCCAACTGGCATCACGTGCGCGCCAACCTGCCGACCATGGTGCTCTACGACCTGAAGTTCGTGCCGCGCACGCACGGGCTGATTCTGGGCTCGCATGGGCGCGGCATCTGGATCCTCGACAACCTGACGCCGTGGGAGCGCATGGCCAGCCCCGCAGTGGCGGCGGCGCCGTTTACGTTTTTCCCCATGCTGCCGGCTTACCGCTACCAGGGTAGGCGCGGTGGCGGAATTGGACTGGGCGAGAACCCCTTCGCCTTTCCGGTCGCGAGCCCGCCCAACGGCGCCGTGATCGCCTATAACCTGGCGCAGGCGGTGCACGGCCGGCCGCCGGCGGCCACAACGGTGCAGGCCGCGGCGCTGCGCCGGCGCGCGGGGCTGGCGCGGGAGTACGGTATTTCGCTGCCGCCCCCGCAGCGCGGGCCGGTGACGATTGACGTCAGCGACGCCCAGGGCCGCCCGGTGACGACCATTCATGCCTCCGGACGCAAAGGCGTGGACGAGGCCTACTGGACGGGCAACTACGCGCCCTCGCCGGTGAAGCCGCCGGGCGGCGGCGGCGGCTTCGGCGGCGGCGGCCTGCGGGCGCTGCCGGGACGCTACCGGATCACGGTGCACGTGCCCGGCTTGGCGCCGCAGTCGCACTGGGTGGAGTTGCACGACGATCCGCGCATTCCGGACAACATGGCGGCGCTGCGGGCGACGCTGGCGGCGGGGCGCGCCATGCAGCCGGACATTGACGCCATGAACCGCATGCTCGACGGGCTGCAGAGCCTGAACCGGCAGCTGGCGGCGGTCGCGCGCAACCTGGCGCCGTTCCGCGCCGAGGCCGCCTACCGGCCGCAGCTCGCCCAGGCGGCGGCGCTGCGCAAGCGGGTCGAGGCGCTGCAGGCGAAATTGAATCCCGGACCCCGGCACGAGGATTACGGCGGGATCACCATGTTCGCCGCCGAGTTCAACGGCATCTTCCACCGCGTCAGCGGCGGCGTCAATCAGATGCCCCACGCCCAGGACCTGAAGGATTGGGCGCGCGACCGCGTAAAACTGGAGGACTATCTCAACCGTTATGACGCGCTGCTGAAGAATGGCGTCGTGGCCTACAACCGCATCGCGCTGGCGCACAACGGGGTGACCGTGGTGGCCGGCGCCCCCGTCTCCCTTGGCCGTCCGCCCGCCATCCTGGCCGCGGCCGCGCCTGCTCCACAAAACTAGGTACCGTTCCACAGGAGAACCAATGAAGGCTGCATTTCGACCCTTGCACTTCGCCGCCGTGGCGAGATCGGA
>JAKAOE010000392.1 GCA_021823305.1 Acidobacteriota bacterium | reverse complement strand
TGGACGATGAGCGTGAGGCTGCGCGTGCCGTTGGGCACGCCCGCCCAGCGCAGCGGGGGCGAGGCGCCGGCGCCGTCGCAACTGTGCGCGACCGGGATGGGCTGATTGTCGGCGAAGGCGGGCGAGGTCAGGCGGAAGGCTCTATCCGGCGGCGCCATGGCGGTCACCATCACCAGGAGTACCAGTGGCAGGGTTTGAAGAATGTGAGCCAGGCCACACTTCATGCGGATGCTCCGCTATGGATTTGCGTCACCGCCCAGGCGGCGTGTTCGGCGAGCACGGGGTCGGCATCCGCTTGCCAGCGTTGGAGGGTGGGGAGAAACGCGGGGTTGCCGCTGTTGCCCATGGTGATGGCCAGGCTGCGGCGCAAACCGGAAAATTTGGCGCGCTTGGCGGCGGAGTGGCGGAAGCGCTCACGCCAGGCGTCCTCGGTCAGGCCGGCCAGCTCGATCAGGAGCGGGGCCACCATGCCGGGCCGGGGCTGGAACTCGGGCGCGCCGGTGACAGGGGCGCGGCGGTTCCAGGGACAGACGTCCTGGCAGATGTCGCAGCCGATGAGGTTGTTCCCCATGCCGGGGCGCAGCGGCTCGGGCACGGGACCGCGGAGCTCGAGGTTGAGATAGGCGATGCAGCGGCTGGCGTCCATGGCGTAGGGCGTGAGCGCCTGGGTGGGGCAGGCTTCGATGCAGCGGGTGCAGGAGCCACAGCGGTCGGGGAGCTGGGCGTCGGGGGCGAGCGGGAGCGACGTGACGATGCAGCCGAGAAAGAAGTAGGAGCCGAGTTGGGGATGGATGAGGCAGGTGTTTTTGGCCTGCCAACCGAGGCCGGCCTGCTGGGCGGCGGCGCGCTCAACCAGCGGGGCGGTGTCCACGGTGAGGTGAAACTGGGCCTCGGGGGCGTGGGCGCGGAGGCGGGTCGCGACCTGCTCGAGGCGATGGCGAAGCGTGTCGTGATAGTCGTCGCCCCAGGCGTAGCGGGAGATCCAGCCCCGTTCCCGATTGGCGGTGGAATCGAGGGAACGCGGAGCGGGGGCGTTGTATACGGTGGCGGCGCAGATGACGGATTGGGCCCAGGGCCAGGCTTCGCGCACGGCTTCGCGCAGATAACGGCCGCTGTCGGCGCGGCGGGCGAGGTAGCGCATCTCGCCGGCCTGGCCGGATTCGATCCAGGGAGCGAAGGCGGCGAGGCGGGCGGAAGGGGCGACGCCGGCGATGCCGCAGAGGTCGAAGCCGGCCGCGCGCGCGGCTTGCAGCGCGAAGTCGCGCAATTCAGCGGCGGTTGCGGGCTCCGCCACGGTAAAATCCTCTATGCTCAAGAGTTTCCTCGGACGGCACCCCAAGATCGCCGCCTCGGCCTTCATAGAGGATAGCGCCCAAGTGATCGGCGACGTGGTGGTGGGGGAGCACTCCAGCATCTGGTTTCACGCCGTGGTGCGGGGGGATGTGCATGCGATCCGGATCGGGCGGGAGACGAACATTCAGGACAATAGCGTGCTGCACGGCTACAAAGGCGAGTATGCGGTGGAGCTGGGCGACCGGGTGACGGTGGCGCACTCGGTGAACTTGCACGGCTGCGTGGTGGAGGACGACTGCCTGATCGGCATCGGGGCGATCGTGCTCAACGGGGCGCGGATCGGGCGGGGCTCGATCATCGGCGCCGGGGCGCTGATTCCGGAGGGGATGGCGGTGCCGCCGGGGAGCGTCTACCTGGGGGCGCCGGCGAAGCTGCACCGGCAGGCAAGCGAGGCCGACCGGGCGCTGATCGCCCGGCACGCGGCCAACTACGTGGGCTACATTCACGACTATTTGAGCCACCAGTACTGAGGGCGGACCAACAACCATCATGAAGACTGCGGCCGGGATTACGGCGATCAAGGGGATGCGCGACCTCCTGCCGGAGGACACGGCGTGGTTCGCGCGGCTGGAGGCGAACGCGCGCGAGGTGTTCGGGCTCTACAACTTCGACGAGATCCGCACGCCGGTGCTGGAGCCGGCGGAGCTGTTCGCGCGGGCGGTGGGCGAAGAGACCGACATCGTGGGCAAGGAGATGTACACCTTCGCCGACCGGGACGGAGCGGCGCTGACGCTGCGGCCGGAGGCGACGGCGTCGGCGGTGCGGGCCTACATCGAGCACCGGATGTGGGAGCGGCCGGGGCTGACGCGGCTGTACTACCAGGGGCCGATGTTCCGGCGGGAGCGGCCGCAGAAGGGCCGGTACCGGCAGTTTTACCAGATCGGGGCGGAGGTGCTGGGCGGGGACGCGGCCTGGATTGATTTCGAGCTGCTGGCGATGCTGCGCATGCTGCTGGAGCGATGCGGGATCGAGGGGGCGGATCTGGTGCTGAACTCGGTGGGCTGCCCCAACGACCGGCCGCGGTATCACGCGGCGCTGCGCGCGGCGCTGGCGCCGCAGTTGCCGCACATGTGCGCCGACTGCCAGCGTCGGGCGCAGACCAACCCGTTGCGGGTGCTGGACTGCAAGGTGCCGGAGGACCAGCCGATCATCGCGGCGCTGCCCTCGATTCTGGATTATCTGGACGACAAATGCCGGGCGCACTTGGCCGAGCTGCGGACGCTGCTGGAGGCGGCGGGGATCGGCTACCGGATGGATCCGCGGCTGGTGCGGGGGCTGGATTATTACACCAGCACCGCGTTCGAGTTCCAGCACGGGGCGCTGGGGTCGCAGAATGCGCTGCTGGGGGGCGGGCGCTACGACGGCTTGGCGCAGTCGCTGGGCGCGCCGGCGAACGTGGGCGGCGGGATCGGGTTCGCGCTGGGCGAGGACCGGTTCGTGATCGCGATGCAGGCGGCGGCGGGCGGGGCGGGCAAGCCGCCGGGGCCGCGGGCGCTGGTGGTGCCGATCACGGCGGCGGAGCTGCCGGCGGCGCTGGCGCTGGCGGAGCGGCTGCGGCGGCAGGGGGCGCGGCTGGAAGTGGCGCCGCCGGACCGCAAGATCGGGCGCTCGCTGGAGCTGGCGGCGAAGCTGGGCGCGGCGGCGGCGCTGCTGCTGGGCGCCGACGAGGTGAAGGAGCGGCGGGTGGCCTGGAAGGAGCTG
>JAKAOE010000391.1 GCA_021823305.1 Acidobacteriota bacterium | reverse complement strand
TCGGAGGAGCCGGCGCCGGGCGGCGGGTCGGCAGCGGCGGCGGCGGGCGCGATGGCGGCGGCGCTGGGGCAGATGGTGGCGCAACTGGCGCGGGCGCGGGCGCGCAAGACGCAGGCGAGCGTACCGCCGCTGTGGGAGGCGGCGGAGACCGAGTTGCGCCGGTTGGAGGAGGAACTGGCGCGGGCGGTGGACGAGGACAGCGAGAGCTTCCTGGCGATCCGCGCGGCGCGGCGGCTGCCGCGGCTGACGGCCGCGGAGCAGGCGGTGAGGGCGGCGGCGATCGAGGCGGCCACGGTGCTGGCGGCGGAGGTGCCGCTGGGGGTGGGGGCGCGCTGCTTGCGGGTGCGGGAACGGCTGCGGGAGATGCAGCCGGAGACGCCGGCGGCGATGGCCAGCGACGTCACGACCGCGCTGGCGCTGGCCGAGGCCGGCTGGCAGGGGGCGCGCGCCAATGTCACCATCAACCTGGAGGGGCTGGCCCCGGAGAGCGAGGCGCATGGGCGCATCGCGCTGGCGCTGGGGCGGCTGGAGGCCTGAGCGCGGCCCCGGGACGTTGCCGTGGGACGCGCTTTTCGCTTGACTAAAGCCATGGGCTTTATAGATCATCACTTAACAGCATTGCCGGGATCGCCCCGGCCCTCGACGGAGTCCCCTAAGCCTGACCGTTTGCATGCCCTAACGTCTTGAGAAGAATGCCCATGCCTATGTCCCGACGGAACCCCGCCCGCCTCCCCCTGCTGATGGCCATCGCCGCGTTCACGCTGGCCGCCGCCGCCGCGACCCCGGCGCCGCGCGTGCGGATGGCGCGCCTGCCGCTGGCGTTTGAAGTGAATCATGGCCAGACCAGCGGCCAGGCCCAGTACCTCGCCCGGACCCAGGGCGCGGTGGTGTTTCTCACCCGCCAGGGCGCGGTGATCAAGACCGCGCGGCAGGCGGTGCGGCTGAGCTTCGCCGGGGCGCGGCTGGGCGCGGGACGCCCGGCGGGCGCGGCCGGGGCGCCGGCGCACTATTTTCTCGGGCGGCGGCACTTCACCGCGGCCACCTACGGCAGCATCGCCTACGCCGGCATTTATCCCGGCGTCACCCTGATCTACCACGGCCGGGCGGGACGGCTGGAGTACGACCTGCGGCTGGCGCCGCACGCGGCGACGCGGCCGATCGAACTGCGCGTCGCCGGGGCGGAGGCGCGCCTCACCCGCGACGGCAGCCTGCAAGTGGGCACGGGGGTGCGCTTCCAGGCGCCGGCGGCCTACCAGGAGATCGGCGGGCGGCGGCGGGCGGTAGCGGTGCGCTACGTGCGGCGCGGCGACGGCTTCGGCTTCGCGCTGGGCGCCTATGACGCGGCGCGGCCGCTGGTGATCGATCCGATCCTGGCCTTCTCCAGCCTGCTGGGCGGCACCGGCTACAACCAGGCGCAGGCGGTGGCTGTGGACAGCAACGGCGACGGCTACATCGCCGGCTACACGCTGTCGACCAACTTCCCCACGGTCAACCCGATCCAGGCGAACCTTTCGGTGGGCACCTTCGGCGCCAGCTACGACGCCTTCGTGGCCGAGATCAAGCCCGACGGCAGCGGCCTAATCTACTCGACCTATCTCGGCGGCACCGGCGACGACCGCGCCACCGGCATCGCGGTGGACGCCACCGGGGCGGTCTACGTGTGCGGCTTCACCAGTTCCACCGACTTTCCCACGGCCGCGCCGCTGCAGGCGAGCAACGCGGGCCAGTACAACGCCTTCGTGGCCAAGCTGAACCCGGCGGGCTCGGCGCTGGTCTACTCCACCTATTTGGGCGGGTCGCAGGACGACCGCGCCAGCGCGATCGCGCTTGACAGCGCCGGCGACGCTTTCGTCTCCGGCACCGCCTCTTCTCCCAATTTTCCGGTCACGGCGACGCGGCCGCAGGCCAGCTTCAACGGCACCAACGACGCCTTCGCCAGCGAGATCAACGCGGCCGGCAGCGCGCTGGTGTGGTCCACGGACATCGGCGGCTCGGGCGTGACCCGCGGCAACGGCATCACGGTGGATTCCACCGGCAACGCCTACGTGGTGGGCTCGACCACCTCGAGCGACTTTCCGGTGACGGCGGGCGCCTACCAGACTTCGCTGGCGGGCAAGGAGAACGGCTTTATCGTCGAGATCGACCGCTCTGGCGGCCGTTTCGACTACGCCACCTACATGGGCGGCAGCAAGACGGACGAGATCAACGCGGTGGCGGTGGACGCGGCGGGCAACGCCTTCGTCACCGGCGACACCAACTCGATCAACATCTTCCCTTCCGCCTCCAGCGCCTTTCAGCAGAGTTTCGCCGGCGGGTCGAGCGACGCCTTCGTAGCCGAGATCAACGGCACGGGGACGACGCTGGACTACGGCAGCTATCTGGGCGGCAGCGGCACCGACCAAGGCACCGGCATCGCGGTGGACTCGACCGACGAAGCCTACGTCACCGGCTTCACCAGTTCGACCGACTTCCCCATCACCAGCAACGCCGCACAGGGCACGGCGGGCGGGGTTTCCGACGCGTTCCTGGCCAAGTTCGACTCGGTAGGCCAGAAGCTGCTGTTCTCGAGCTACTTCGGCGGCAATCAGAACGACGCCGCCTACGGCATCGGCTATAACGCGGGCGCGGGCGGCGGCGCCTCCGCCAGCCTGTACATCGTGGGCGAGACGTCCTCGCCCAACTTCCCCACCACCTCCGGCGCCTTCCAGACCACGCTGAACAGCAGCAACGACGCCTTCGTGGCCAAGTTCGTGACCGCACCGCAAGGCGTGTTCAGCCCGACGCAGCTCGGCTTCGCGGCGCAGGCGCCGTCGGTGGCGAGCACGTCGCAGGCGGCGATCTTCACCAACGGCGGCGAGCTGCCGCTGGACATCAGCGGGATCACGACCACCGGGCCGTTCAGCGAGACGGACAACTGCAGCGCCAACGGCGGCGTGCTGCAGCCGGGCACCTCGTGCACCATCAACGTCGTCTTCACGCCCACCGCCAGCGGCAACGTCACCGGAGCGGTGGTGGTGAGCGACAACGCGCCCGGCGGCTCGCAGTCGCTGCCGCTGGCGGGCCAAGGCGGCACCTTC
>JAKAOE010000390.1 GCA_021823305.1 Acidobacteriota bacterium | reverse complement strand
CGTTCCCTTCGCTATACTTTGTTCGCGAGCCATGCAACCTAAAATGGATGCCTTTCCGCAGGTCGAGGCCTACATCAAGAAGCATGCCGAGACTTTTTTGGCCGAACTGCAGGCGCTGCTGCGCATCCCCAGCGTGAGTACGCTGCCGTTGCATCGCGCCGACATGGAGCGCGCGCTGGCCTTTTTGGCCGACCGGCTGGCGGAAATCGGCTGCGAGCACATCCAGCGCGTGTCGCCGCGCGAGGCCGCGGGCGGCCTGCCGCTGCTCTACGCCGATTGGCTGCACGCGCCCGGGGCGCCCACCGTGCTGTTTTACGGTCACTACGATGTGCAGCCGCCCGACCCGCTGGACGAATGGACCACGCCGCCGTTCGAGCCCACCGTGCGCGACGGCAATCTGTTCGCGCGCGGCGCCGCCGACGACAAGGGCCAGTTCTACACCCACATCAAGGCGCTGCAGGCGCTCATGCAGCTGCATGGCAAGTTGCCGGTCAACGTCCGCTTCCTGATCGAGGGCGAGGAGGAGGTCGGCGGCGAATCGGTGGACCTGTACGTGCGTCAGAACCGAAAGGCGCTGGCCTGCGACTGCGTGGTGGTGAGCGACACCGCCATGTTCGCGCCGAAGCTGCCGGAGCTTGTCGTCGGCCTGCGCGGGATGGTCTACGCCGAGGTCGAGATGCAGGGCGCCGCGCGCGACCTGCATTCCGGTCTCTACGGCGGGGTCGCGCCCAACCCGCTGGAGGCGCTGGCGCGGGTGATCGTGGGCCTGAAGTCGCCCGAGGGGCGGATCCTCATCCCCGGCTTCTACGACCGCGTGGCCACGCCCAGCGAGGAGGAGAAGGCGGCCTGGAAGCGGCTGCCGTTCGATCCCGAGGCCTATCGCGCCAACGAGGTGCGCGCCCCGGCGCTCACCGGCGAGCCCGGCTACTCGGTGTTCGAGCGCACCTGGGCCCGCCCCACGCTTGACGTGCACGGCATGCCCGGCGGGTTCACCGGGCCGGGCTCGAAGACCGTCATCCCCGCGCGCGCCGCCGCCAAGATCAGCATGCGTCTGGTGCCCAACCAGCAGCCGGCCGAGATCTACCAGCAGTTCACCGCCGCGGTACAGGCGCTCACGCCCCCCGGGTTCCGCAGCACCGTCCGGCTGCACAACTCCGCCGATCCGGTGATGATGGATCCGGGCAACCGCTTCGTGCGCGCCGCGGTGGCGGCGTTGCAGCGTCTGTTCGGGGCCGAGCCGGTGTTCATCCGCTCCGGCGGTTCGGTGCCGATCGTCGCGCTCTTCGCCACCACGCTGCGCTCGCCGGTGGTGATGATGGGCTTCGGCCTGCCCGACGACGGCCTGCACAGCCCCAACGAAAAGTTCGCCCTGGCCAACTTCTACAAGGGCATCGGCGCGGTGGCCGACTTCCTGCTGCGTCTGGGGGCGTAGCTCAGCGCACCACCTGCAGGTTGTTCTTGACGCTGAACACGCCCGGGATGCGGCTCACGATCATGCCCGCCATGGTCTTGTCCACTTCGGAATTCACCACCCCTTCCAGCGTCACGTGGCCGTTCAGCACCACGATGCGGATGGGATGCGCCGGGTTGAGCGCGTAGCGCTCGAACTCCGGCCGGCCGTAAATGGCGCGCGCCGCCATGAAGCGGATCTGGTCGTCCATGGGCGACAGCGGCGCCACCCGGATGTGGTCCACCACGCCTTTGACCCCATTGGTGTCGTCCACGATGTCCAGCGCCGAGTTGCGGTCGGGGTAGTCGAGTGCCACGCCGCCCAGCGTAACCACGCCGTTGTGCACCGTCACCGTCAGCGCGTTGAAGATCTGCCCCATGAACTGGCGGTCGTAGGTAAGGCGCTCGGCGATCTGCTTCTGCATCACCGCGTCGGGCACCGTCGGTGTATGGACCGCGAGGCGGTTGATCACGCCGTCCACCGACGACACTTGGCGCGCCTGGTGCTCCGCCTCCAGCTTGGCGCGGTAATTGGGCACGCTGCCGTCGAGCGTGACCACGCGTCCGTTGACGCTGGGATGGACATTGGCGAA
Source organism: Acidobacteriota bacterium (assembly GCA_021823305.1). Classification (GTDB taxonomy): domain Bacteria; phylum Acidobacteriota; class Terriglobia; order Terriglobales; family SCQP01; genus SCQP01. The sequence goes on along the minus strand of JAKAOE010000390.1, from coordinate 1,042 downwards.
GTTCTTGTTCTTGGCGAGCTGCTGGAGCAGATACGTTTGGATTTGCCGTGACAAGGCGCCCGTCGCCTGGGTTTGCCCCGGTTGCTGCCGCGCCCACGCCGGCCCCACGCTCAGCGCCAGCCCGAGGGCTAGAATCGCCCAGCTGCGCATAACCACCTCCCGGAAACTACCTATACAGTGAGATGGAAAGGAGCTCCCGCCGGTTGCAAAAAGAAGGACGTTAGACGGCGGCGCCGGCGCGCGCCCGGCGCTCGGCGTAGAGGGGAAATTCCCGCGCCAGTTGCAGCACCTCGCCGCGGATGGCGGCCAGCGCCGCCGGCTCCTGGCGGCGCTCCAGCGCGCGCGCGATCCAGCCCGCGATCTGCGCCATCTCGTTCGGGCCCATGCCGCGCGTGGTCAGCGCCGGCGTTCCCAGGCGGATGCCGCTGGGGTTGAGCGGGGGATGGGGATCGAAGGGGATGGCGTTCTTGTTGACCGTGATGTTGGCCGCATGCAGCGCGTCCTCGGCCTCGCGCCCGCGCACCCCGCGGCTGGCCACGTCCACCAGCATGAGGTGGGTGTCGGTGCCGCCGGAGACGATGCGGAACCCCTCCGCCGCCAGCCCCGCCGCCAGCGCGCGCGCGTTCTCCACCACGCGCGCGGCGTAGGCGCGGAACTCCGGCTGCATCGCCTCGTGCAGGCACACCGCCTTGGCCGCCACGATGTGCACCAGCGGCCCGCCCTGCGAACCCGGAAACACCGACTTGTCGATCGCCGCGCCGTAGGCCGCCTGCGCCAGGATCATCCCGCCCCGCGGTCCGCGCAGCGTCTTGTGCGTGGTCGTGGTCACGATCTGCGCGTGCGGCACCGGGCTGGGATGCGCCCCGCCCGCCACCAGGCCGGCGAAGTGCGCCATGTCCACCAGGTACAGCGCCCCCACCTCGTCCGCGATGGCGCGCATGCGCGCGAAGTCAATGAAGCGCGGATAGGCGCTCCCGCCCCCGATGATCAGCTTCGGCCGCGCCTCGCGCGCCGCCGCCGCCAGCGCGTCGTAGTCGATCGT
>JAKAOE010000389.1:1103-3094 GCA_021823305.1 Acidobacteriota bacterium | reverse complement strand
GTGCTCACCTTCAATGCGGTTGCGACGGCGCCGGTTTCAGGCGACGCGATTATTTCCTCTGTGGCGCGCAAGCCGATCCGTCCGCGCGGCGAGATCACGACTGCGCAGTTGAAGCGCGGATCGAACTTCTCGACCTCGATGATTCTCGACGGGGTGGCGCGGCTCAGGCTCGATGGCGTTCCGACCATGAAGGACGGGACATATCACCTGATCATGGACGACTACTCGCAGCGGCAACTGTTCGCCGATCAGGACTTCAAGGTGTGGTGGGCCGGCCGCGAGCAGTCGACCGAAGTTCGCAACGGCTATATCGTTCCGCAGCTTTTGGGCGTGACCTTTATCACGACCACGCAGGCGATTCCGCAAGCCCCGTATATCGGGAACAACGCGGTCGGGACGGCGATCGACGCGCCGAACCAGGTGACGGCCACCGTGCGGCGGCCGATCCTGCTTGGCGGCGAGTGCCTGCTGCGCGGCGACTTCGAAGGGCTCGAGGACTGGATTAACCGGCAGGGTATCAACCCTATCGGCACGATCGCGCTGATCAACGGAATCGCGCATTCGCTGCGACCTCCGATCGACCGTGCGCAGCAGATCGTCTCGGGGACCTGGTGGTGGGTCGGCGGCTTCGTGTGTCCGACTGACGCGACGGCGACTCCGAGCATCATCCCGACCGCCAGCAATGCGCTGGTCAAGCGGGCGGTCGTGTTCGAGCACGCGAGCTAAAGCGGCGGCAATTTTCAAGCGAGGGTGAATTGAGATGGCGAGCAAAAAGTTCGACAAGGCGGTTGGGATAGGTCCGGTTCGGGTGCGCAGCTCGCGGTTGCCGAGCGGCGCGAAGCCTTCAATGCGGGCACCTGGCGAGGGCCGGGTGACGAAGGAGGCGAACACGGAACAGCTCAGCGAGCGCAACGTATATCCATACGCTGACGCGATGAACAGCGTGTTCGACGCCGACGCCGGGGAGCATCCCTACAAGAAAGACCCGTCCTATCCCTGAGCGAGCATGAAGAGGGCACGGAACCATATCCGGCAAGTCACGCCGTTCATTACCGAGCGGCGCAGGCTGAATTCGAGTCCGGAAGACGCGGTAATCCGCGACTGGGACAAGGCTCCGGGGATCGGGCAGGCGGTTGATCGCGCGCAATGGAAAGACCCGGCGCGCAGGCGCTTCGTCGATCCCGGGCGCGGTATCACGAGGACCTGAGAATGCCAAACGCTCCGCTTCAAGGCGAACAGGAAGTTCCGCCGCTGTTTGACGATTTCGGCGGATCCGCGATTTACCAGCATCCGACGCTCATCCCGAATTTCTATCCGGAGATGGCGACGCTTCCGGCCGATGGGCAGTCGAGCATGCAGACGCTGTCGCCCGAGCAATATGCGCAGAAGTATCCGCGCAGCAACGCGACGGCGACGATTACGGTCGGCGGGACGATTACCGCGGGAAACACGCTCACGGTGGGGCTTGCCAACCCGGTGCTGGTGTATGGCGCGGCCTCCGTTGCGTACACGGTTCAGAGCGCGGACACGGTTGAGACGATCGCGAGCGCGCTGGCGGGGCTGCTCAACGCAGTGGCGCATCTGGACGCCTACGACGTGCGCGCGAGCGCGGCTGGAGCCGTTATCACCGTGAGTTGGCCCGGGCCGGTGGGCAACTTCGCGACGCTTTCGGTGTCGACGTCGAGCGGCGCGACCGAAACGCTGACGATGTCGCCGAGCGGCGGAGACTTGACCGGCGGCGATGGGTATGTCGTCCCGCGCGCCAATTTTACCTACGCGCTCGACGAGAACACGCGATCGTATATGGCGGGGATGCCTTACGACCTGCCGTACACCGTGCTGAGCGCGATGGTTCAGGACGGGATGCCGGTTTCCTGAAGGAGGAAGCATGCGCGAGGCGAAAGACATAATGGCGCTGCTGCGCAAGTGGCCGAAATGGCGGTTCACCGAGGGGTTTTCATGCGCGGTGGGCGACCGCTACCTGGACTTCC
>JAKAOE010000389.1:0-1093 GCA_021823305.1 Acidobacteriota bacterium | reverse complement strand
ATGCGGGGCAGGTCGAGACGAATCCCGCGTTGCTGCTTGATCTGCTGAGCGAGACCGAGGCGCCGCTGGAGCCAATCGAGGCGGAGACCGCGGAGACGCCGGGCAACGACGATGACGAGCGGGAAGCCGCAGTGTCGCGCGTATGCGCAACCTGCAAAGGTCCGCTGGGCGGGAGACAGGCAAAGTTTTGTTCGACCGAATGCCGGATGAAGCATCTGCAGCAGCGCGCGGTCGAGAGCGCGCAGCGCAGGCATGAGGAGAACGCGCTAGTTGCTTGACCTGGCGCTACAGGACGACGTCCTTCGGCATCTGGGATACCCGCATGCCGGGCTGTATCGCAATTCGCCTTCGGGCGGAACGCTTGCGGACGGGGCGGCGGGATATCGCTACTGGACGGCGTATGCGCAGGTTCTGTGGCGCATGAACAACATGCTGCCGATCGGCGAAGCGCGGCTCGCGGGCAAGGTTTACGGCTGGATCGACATCCTGGGCAAGCCGAGCGCGGGCGACGTCGTGACGGTTACGCTTACGGGCGGCGGGCTTTTGTCGCCGGTGACGCTGAGCGTGACGGCGGGGCAGCCGCAAAACCCGGGGAACGTGGCGGGCGGCTATATCGACCCGGACAACGCGACGTCGATGACGCAGGTGAACCTGACGGTCGCGATCGCGCAGGCGGCGGCGGCGAATCCGACGCTGGTGGCGGCGAATATCCAGGTGGTCGCGCCGTACGGCACGGGGCCGTATGTGCAGCGGGTCTATCCGTCGCCGACGGTGGCGTTTACCTCGCCGAGCTCGCCGTTCACGATATCGGCGAGCGCGCCGGGAGACGTGGGGCTCCAGGTCGGGAACAGCGGCGTGCTTCAGTCGCCTTATCTGCCGGTGAACGGGAGCAGCCGGACCTCGCGCATGTATGGCTATGTGCCGGTGCTTGATTACCTCGAAGCCGCGCAGGCCGGTACGACCGACAATCTGGACACCTGGAAGGCCGACGTATGGACGGCGCGACCGACTGAAATTCGCGAGCGTGCGCATCTCTATCACATATGGCGGTGCAAGCTCGGTGAGTATTTGGGGATTCCGCTTGGAGAGAATG
>JAKAOE010000388.1:1160-3094 GCA_021823305.1 Acidobacteriota bacterium | reverse complement strand
GGCGTCGCCGCCGCCGGGCAGCGGGATCAGCGCGTACTCCAGGCTCTGGCCGCTCATCACCGCCAGTTTAGCGCCGCCGGGGCCGTAGAGGTACTCGTGGGTGGTGCCGCCGCCGTTAGCGTAAAAGGTGAGCGTGCCGGTGTCGGGTTGCTCTCTGCGTCCCGCCGGTCGCGTCATTTTTCGATGCGCAGGGTCGTGGCGACGGTCCGGGCCAAGCTCTCGAGCATGGGGGCGGCCCGGTTTCCGCGGAAATACTCAAGGTTGACGGTGAAGATGCGACCGTGCACTTGACAGTAGTAAGTCGTGTCGCGCTCGAGAACGGGATGGGTCGCGGAGCCGAGGTTGAGGTACGTCTGGACCTCGTGTAGAGCCGGACACCCGTCGGGGCCAAGGCCGTCGGTTAGGATCGTCTGGTCGAGGATCGGCGGCCCGTCGGCGCCGACTAAGGAGGCCACAATGACGTCGTTAACGGTCTTGCCAGGATAGCCGGTCGGCCCGACTGTGATGATTGCGCCCGCGGGCGGGATAATGGTGCCGCCTACTCTTTCCGAGTCGGGGAAATTGACTACCTGGAGGACGCCAACGTCGGGCGTGAGCAGATGCCAGCCGGGTGGGTAGAACGCGCTGAACCGGTGTTGCGCGCTCACGTAATGCGTCCAGCCATAATGTTGTGGCGCGAGAAGCGCGCCTACCCAGAGAATGACAAGTCCTGCGACGCGTCGCGCTATCACTGCCCCTCCTCGGTACAGGCTTTGAAGCGCAACGATGCTGGATTTACGCCGAAGTGGTCGAGGACGCCGTTAATCGCCGCGAGCCCGCCGGCGCAGTCGCCCGACTGGCACCACCTTCCGTAAATTGCTGCAGTTGTGGTAAGCCCACCACCCAGGTATAGGTTGTCGGACAGTTGGAAGGTAACCGTGTAGATGCCCTGCTGCCACGTCGTCCAGCTCTGGGCGACGTGGTGCAATGCGGACGTGCTTCCCCAGCCCCAGGCGTTGTGCAGCCCCCAGGTCGTGTTGACATTCTCCCCGAAGGTGGACTCAGCTCCTGCGATAGCCACGGCGAGAGCGGGGTTTACGTCGTACGCTTGGCCGGCGTTGTAGAAGTTCTGGCCTTGGCCTGCGAGGGGAGTCTGGGCGAGATAGGCGTTGATCTGCGCTGCGCTAACGCAGACCGGGCCACCAGGTTCGGACTGGTTGAGCGTAGGCTGCGGGCCGATGGGAGCGGCGGGGCCACTGGGATGGCTGCCGCCCGGCTGGCAGTCCTGGAAATTTACGTTCTCGAGGCGGGGGTGCTTGTCACCGGTGACGTCGAAGTTGGTCGCGAGCAGGTGGGCGCCGTGGCCAGGAGGGTCGTTGCGGACGGTGCACGGCGGGGGCTGGCGCGGCGTGTCGATCCCGCCGCCCATCATGCAGGTGTTTTGGAGGTACCCACGGTGGTCAATCCAGTGTTCGCATGGATCGAGGCCGAGCGGGTCGGTGGCTGCGAGCGGGGTGCCGGCGACGTAGGCGTAGGCGTTCCAGCTCTGAGGATCGTTGGGGTTGACGGCGGCGAGGCCGCCGGGGTCGGGGGTCCACCAGCGGGATTGGGTGGGGCTGTACTCGCGCATCAGGAAGTCGTAGCTGCCGGTGGCGATGGCGGCGATCTGGCCGGTGAAGCGCGGGTCGCTGCCGGTTTGGGCGTAGGATTCGCCGAACGGACCGTAAGCGCTCGCGTCGTAGAGGCCGCCGCTGGGCGTGCTGGCGAGGCGTTCGCTGCCCAGCCAGTCGGCGTGGTGGTAGGCGATGAGGCCGCTGGTCTGGTAGTACTCGGCGTCGCCGCCGCCGGGCAGCGGGATCAGCGCGTACTCCAGGCTCTGGCCGCTCATCACCGCCAGTTTAGCGCCGCCGGGGCCGTAGAGGTACTCGTGGGTGGCGCCGCCGCTGGTGAACTCG
>JAKAOE010000388.1:0-1150 GCA_021823305.1 Acidobacteriota bacterium | reverse complement strand
GTTGAAGGTGGTGGCGTGGCCGCCGGCGTCGAACCAGTTCACCTGGGTGTTGCTGCTGCTCGGGTTGTTGAGCAGATTGCCGTCGCTGTCGTAGACGCCATTCACGCTGCCGACGCTCGAGATTTCGTTCTTGAGGTTGAAGCTGGCGGAGAACTGCGTGCCGGCGGTGGCGGATTTGCTCCAGGTTGCCGAAAGGGGTCGTACTACCTCATCCACCTCGGCAGCAGCGAGGGCGCCAGAGCGTGGCAAATCTGCCATGCGGCCCAGGTGCCGAGCCAGATATAGATCGCCCAACTGGCGGGCGTGTCGGGCTTCAGGTGGACGCGGACGCGCTGGTCGCGATGAGCGCGGGATCGCCACCGCCATGCGGCGAATCTCGAGCAGGCGTATAGGTAAGCCACTCCGGGCGTTAGCGCGACGAGCCACCGGACAATGCTCTGGCCGGCCAGGCGGCTTATCGCCTGCCAGCTAAAATAGTATGCCGTGCCTCCGAAGATAAGCGGCGCTAGTGCATCCACGAGCGGTTGCCACGTGGGGGCGCTGGGCTGACGGCTGCCTAGACTACCGAAGGCGGCCGCTCCGCGCATGAGGAGCCAGCCGACCAGCGTGATTACGGCGGCCCCCTCGAATGCGAGCTCTAGCGACATTTGTTGAACTCGTACGCGAACTGGCCGATGTCCCAAAGGAGCTTCAGTGCCCCGATCCCGCCGGCCAAATTTTCGCCGGCGAGGCCCAGGATTTCAGGCGCGCTCTGCTCGATTATCGGCGCGAGCCCCAGTTGGGTGAGTTGCCCGGACTCTTGCGCGAAAGCGATGCCCCGTATCAGGGCGTTGCCAGCCGCGTTGATTCCCGGATCGAGCGCCGCGTCGGTGACACCGATGCCTCCGGCCGTTGCGAGTGCTTGTGGCACGTCGGCGTGCGGTGCCGTTGCGCTTAAGTAGAGGCTGAATATCTCGGCGACGGTGTTGCCGAGTAGGAGCCTCCCGACGGAGCTTTGTGGCCCAGATGCGTCTGTGCGATCTACGGCGCACTGGAGCATGTCGCGGAGCGTCACAGGGGGCGTCGGCGCGGCCTCTTGACCATTGGGGCTGGCGGGCTGGAGAACGAAGGCGGAGCCGCCGGTCGGGTTGCTTCCAGGTTCGCAGTGCTT
>JAKAOE010000387.1 GCA_021823305.1 Acidobacteriota bacterium | reverse complement strand
CGCCTTGACGCCCCACACCGTCGGCTCCTCGCCCAGCGTGTCGTGCAGGATGGCAAACCCGGCGAACGGCGCGTCCAGGTCGCGCCGCGCCATGAACGTATAGTGCAGCACCTTGTCGGGGGATTCGAGCCCCGGCTGTCCCTGCGCTACCGCCTGCACCACGATCACCCCTCCCGGCTTCAAGCCGGCGGCGATGCGCGGCAGCAGCGCTTTGTAGGGAAAGGGAAAGTCAATCAGCGTGATCAGGTTCCACTTTCCCCGTCCCAGATCGAACTGATTGATATCGGCCGCGACCGTCGTCAGGGGTACGTGCGCCAACTGCGCCCGCTGTTGCGCCAAGTCCAGGCCCACGCGCGAAAGATCCACGTCGGTGACTCGGAAGCCTTGCAGCGCCAGAAAGATTGAGTTCCGTCCCGCCCCGCCGCCGATGTCCAAGGCCGTGCCCGCGTGCAGGCCCAGCCGCTTCACCATCGCCGCCAGAAACGGGCTCGGTGCCCGGCTCATGCGGCTGTGGGTCATGGCGTAGATCAGGTCGTATTCGGTGGCGATGGTCGCCGTCGGCGAAGCCGGCGTCGGCGCTGGTCCGGTGCGGCAGCCGGCCAAAAGCGCCAACAGGCTTGTCGCCAGGATGAGCCGCTGCCCGCGAGCGTGCATGGTTCTCAGTTTGGCATCAAACTGTAGCGGAAAGGGGCTGCGCCCATGGATCTCGCCGCCGCTCGGGAGGTCTTCGCTCGCCAGGTCACCGCCGGCGCCGGCTGGCCCGCCGGCGACGCACGACTGTACGAGGCCTTCCGCGCTACGCCGCGCGAGGATTTTCTCGGCCCGCTTGTCCTGCACCCGCCCGGCCGCATCTACCGCGACGAGCCCATCCCGCTCACCGCAACGGGCATCAACAACGGCCAGCCCAGTTTGCACGCCTACTGTTTTGCCGCCCTCGATCCGCGCCTTGGCGAGCACGCCGTTCATGTCGGCGCCGGCGCCGGCTATTACACCGCGATCCTCGCCCGGCTGGTCGGCGCCGACCGTCCCGGCGGCGGCCGGGTGGATGCCTATGAGATCGAGCCCGGCCTCGTCCGCGCCGCCGTCGCCAACTTGGCCGCCTTCGCCGGCGTGCGCGTGCACGATGCATCCGGTGCCACCGCGCCCCTCCCGTCGGCCGGTATCGTCTACGTGAACTGCGGCGCGAGCGGACCGCTGGCGCGTTGGCTCGAAGCGCTGACGCCGGACGGACGCCTCCTCTTCCCGCTTACCGGCGATTCCGGTTCCGGCGCCATGCTCCTGGTCACGCGTGGTGCGGCGGACCGGCCGTGGCCGGCTCGCTTCTTGGTGCCGGTCATGTTCATCGGCTGCGACGGCGCCCGCACCCCCGCCGAGGCCGCCGCGGTCTCTGCCGCTTTCCGTCATGGCCGCACCGAAACCGTGCGCTGCCTCCTGCGCGGTCCCGTGCCCGACTCCGCCGCCTGGTGCTCCACTCCCGCCTGGTCGCTGCTGCCTTGACGCGGCAACGGGAGGACACCCGGGCGCCGGCCGCGCCGCCGCCTGCCGCCGCTCGAAGCCCGCCGGCCGGAACGGCTCGGGCAGGAAATGACTTGCCACATGGTCATGGGGCGAGGCACTTTCCTTCGCCCTTGTTGCCTGCTTTCCTGTATCCTGACAGCCGTAACTCCCACGCTTCGGAGGCTGTCTCGTGCGCTCATTCCTGCTGCGCTGCTCGTTCCTTGCCGCTCTGGTTTCCGTTGTCGCCTTGGCCCAGGCTCCCTCGACCTACAGCGCCATGCGCTGGCGTGAGATTGGACCCACCCGCGCCGGCCGCGCCCGCGCCCTCTCCGGTGTGCCCAGCGAGCCGAACGTCTTCTATATTGGCTTCGACAACGGCGGCGTGTGGCGCTCCACCGACTACGGCTCGACCTGGCACCCGCTGTTCGACAAGGAGCCGACCGGTTCGATCGGCGCCATCGCCGTCGCCCCCTCCGATCCCAACGTGATCTACGTCGGCACCGGCGCCGGCATCATCCGCCCCGACCTCTCCGTCGGCGACGGCGTCTACAAGTCCACCGACGCCGGCCGCACCTGGACCCATCTCGCCGGTTTGCGCGATACCCAGATGATCGCCAACATCGCCGTCGACCTGCACGACCCCAATCGCCTGTTCGTCGCCGCCCTCGGCCATCCCTATGGCCCCAATGCGCAGCGCGGCATCTTCCGCTCCACCGACGGCGGCGCCACGTTTCAGAAGGTGCTCTTCAAGGACGACTACACCAGCGCCAACGACGTGGTGATTGATCCCCGCAATCCCGACATCGTCTACGCCGCGCTCTGGCAGCAGCAGGAAGGCTTCTACGAGAACGGCAGCTTCAGCGGCACCAGCGGTGGCATCTTCAAGTCCACCGACGGCGGCAACACCTGGAACAAACTCTCCGGCGGCCTGCCGGCCGTGATCGAAGCCAACTTGGCGCTCTCGCCCTCCGATCCGCAGGTCATTTACGCCACCGTCGCGCCGGCCGCGCCGGCCGGCCGGCGCGGCGGCCGCGGCCCGTTCGGCGCGCGCGGCGGAATGATCGGTTTGTACAAGTCCACCGATGGCGGCGCCACCTGGATGATCACCGGCCACGATCCCCGCCCGATGCTGCGCATCGGCGGCGGCGATCTGCCCACGATCGCGGTGGATCCGCGCAATTCCGACGTTGTCTACGACTGCTCCACCGTCTTCTGGCGCACCGACGACGGTGGCAGGACCTGGAGCGCGGTGCGCGGTGCTCCCGGCGGCGACGACTATCAGAAGACCTGGATCAACCCCAACAACCCCAACATCATCCTGCTGGTCTCCGACCAGGGCGGCGTGGTTTCCGCCAATCACGGCCGTTCCTGGAGCAACTGGTATAACCAGCCCACCGCCGCCGTCTACCACGTCACCGCCGACGACAGCTTCCCCTATCGCCTCTGCGGCGGGCAGCAGGATTCCGGCTCCGCCTGCGTGAAGAGCCGGTCCAACGACGGCGAGATCACCTTCCACGACTGGCATCCGGTCAACATCGAGGAGTACGGCGAAGCCGCGCCCGATCCGGAAAACCCCAACCTCGTCTACGGCGGCAAGGTGACGC
>JAKAOE010000386.1 GCA_021823305.1 Acidobacteriota bacterium | reverse complement strand
GGGCGTGGCAGGGGGGATGAGCGCGAGAACCACGAGCCTTATCGGGTGTGGATTATACTCTCGGCCATGCGCAAGCTGGCTCTGCTGATTTTCGCCGGAGCGGCCGCGTGCGCGGCGCAGGCGCCGCGGCGGCTGCGGGTGGACGACATCAACGCGCTGCGGACGGTGGGGGCGCCGCAGTGCTCACCGGGCGGGAGATATGTGGCCTACACCGTCACCAGCGTGGACGTGAAGGCGGACACGCACCGGATGCACATCTGGGCGGCGAGGTTCGACGGCGGGGGCGAGCGGCAGATGACGTTCAGCGACGGCTCGGAGACGGCGCCGCGGTGGTCGCCGGACGGGCGCTATCTCAGTTTTTTGTCGGCGCGGCCGGGGCCGGCGAAGGGGCGGCAGGTGTGGGTGATGGACCGGCGGGGCGGGGAAGCGCGGCAGTTGACCGCGGTGCAGGGCCAGATCGAGGATTACCGCTGGTCGCCGGATGGAAAGGAGCTGGCGCTGGTCATCCAGCAGCCGAAGCCGGAGCGGAAGCCGGGGGCGCCGCCGCTGCCGATCGTGGTGACGCGCTACAAGTTCCGGGAAGACCGGATCGGGTTTCTCGACAACCGCAAGAGCTTCCTCTATATCTACGACCTGGCGACGAAGAAGCTGCGGCGGCTGACCGAGGGCGGCTATAACGAGTCGAGCCCGTCGTGGTCGCCGCACGGGCGGCGGATCGCCTACCTGAGCAATCACGACCCGCATCCGGAGCGCGAGCTGCACGGGCAGCTGTACGTGATCGCGGTGCGGCCGGGGGCGCGGGCCCGGGCGCTGACGACGCGCACCGACTACGCCGAGAACACGCGGCCGGCGTGGTCGCCGGACGGGAAATGGATCGCGTTTCTCGAAGGCGCGGCGAACAAGTGGGACGAGTACACGATGGAGCGGCTGGCGGTGGTGGCCGCGGACGGCTCGGGGAAGGCGCGGGTGGTGGACGCGGCCTATGACCGCGGGCTGGCGGCGCCGCGCTTCACGCGCGACGGGAGCGCGATCGAGGCGGTGACGGCGGACGACCGCTCGGTCTATCCGATCAGGATGACGCTGGCCGGGCGGGTGAGCGATGTGGACGATCCGCCGGCGTACATCAGCTCGATCAGCGTGGCGGGGCGGTGCCGCGCCGGTCTGGTGGGTTTTCCCGACCGGCCGGCCGAGGTGTACGCGCTCGACGGCGCCCGCCCCCGGCAGCTCAGCCACCAGAACGACGCGCTGGTGAAGCGGCTGCGGCTGGCGAAGGTGGAGGGGGTGAGCTTCCACAGCCAGGACGGGACGCGGGTGGATGGGCTGCTGACGCTGCCGGTGAGCTACGCCAAGGGCGAGCGCGTCCCGCTGCTGCTGCGCATCCACGGCGGGCCGAACGGGCAGAACAGTTACAGTTTCGAGTTCGACAGCCAGCTCTTCGCGGCGCACGGCTACGCGGTGCTGAACGTGAACTACTGCGGCAGCTCGGGGCGGGGCGAGGCGTACCAGCGGGCGATCTTCGCCGACTGGGGCGACAAGGAAGTGCAGGACCTGAAGGCGGGGGTGCGGTGGGCGATCGCCAGCGGCGTGGCCGACCCCAACCGGCTGGGGGTGGGCGGGTGGAGTTACGGGGCGATTTTGACCGACTACATGATCGCCAGCGATCCGCCGGGCGAGCCGCAGTTCAAGGCGGCGATCGCGGGCGCGGGGACGGGCTTCACCGTGGCGCTGTACGGCGTGGACCAGTACGTGATTCAGTACAACTACGAGATCGGGCCGCCGTGGACGGCGAAGGGGTGGGCGACGTTCCAGAAGATCTCCTACCCGTTTCTGCACGCCAACCGGATCCACACGCCGACGCTGTTCATGGGCGGGACGCTGGATGCGAATGTGCCGCTGGTGGGCGGCGAGCAGATGTACGAGGCGCTGCGGACGCTGCACGTGCCGGCGGAGCTGGTGGCGTACCCGGGGCAGTACCACGGCTTCACGCGGCCGAGCTTTTTGCGCGACCGGCTGCGGCGCTACCTGGCGTGGTACGGCAAGTACCTGGGGGTGAAGTAGCGATCGCGCTCAGCGGGCGGGAGCGAGGCGGCGGTAGCGCACCTCGCCGCGGGTGGGCTGGTCGAGGCCGCCGAGGAGGATGTTGAGCAGGGTGGACTTGCCGCTGCCGGAGGGACCGAGCAGGACGACGAACTCGCCGGGATCCAACGCCAGCGAGACGCCGCCCAGCGCCACCACGTCCTCCCTGGGTTCGATGGGGCGCGGGAACGGGGTGTTCTCGCCGGCGGCAGGGCGCGGGGGGCGCGGGTAGTGGTTTTGCTTGCCGCTGGCGTGGGCTCCTGCTATAAGGTGGGAGGTCCGAAAGGGAGCCGGTCATGCGGAAACTTCTGGTGGTGGCGACGTTGGCGCTGGGCGGTGCGGCGCTGGGGCAGGGAACAATTCCGGCGCGGATGTTCCACAACCTGAAATGGGTGAACCTGGGGCCGGACCGGGCGGGGCGCTCGATTTCGAGCACCGGCTCGGCGGTGCAGCCGCTGGTGTACTACTCGGGCGCGACCGGCGGCGGGCTGTGGAAGACCAGCGACGGCGGCATCACCTGGCGGCCGGTGACGGACGGGCAGATTCACAGCTCGTCGGTGGGGGCGGTGGCGGTCTCCGCCTCGAACCCCAATATCGTCTGGATCGGCATGGGCGAGAAGGAGCTGCGCGGCAACATCATGACCGGCGACGGGGTGTACAAGTCCACCGACGGCGGCAAGACGTGGCGGCACATGGGGCTGGCGGACACCCAGATCATTTCGCGGATCGTGATCGACCCGGCTAACCCCGACATCGTTTATGTTGCGGCGCTGGGGCATCCCTCGGACGCGAACCCCGAGCGCGGCGTGTTCAAGACCACCGACGGCGGCGCGACCTGGACCAAGGTGCTGTACCGCAACGCCAGGACGGGCGCGGTGGACCTGGTGATGGATCCGCGCAATCCGCAGGTGCTGTACGCGGCGCTGTGGCAGGCGTGGCGGACGGACTGGGGCATGTCGAGCGGCGGGCCGGGGAGCGGGCTGTTCAAGACCACCGACGGCGGGGCGCACTGGACCGAGATCACGC
>JAKAOE010000385.1 GCA_021823305.1 Acidobacteriota bacterium | reverse complement strand
TTCCCTCCACCGCCTGCTTGGTGCAGCACAAGCTCGGCGCGCCCAACTGCTGGGGGTTCGACGTGCTCGCCGCCTGCAGCGGTTTCCTCTACGCGCTCGCCACCGGCGCTTCGCTCATCGCCGCCGGCACGCACCGGCGCGTCCTGGTCATCGGCGCCGACACGATGACCAGCATCATTGACTACACCGACCGGGCCACCTGCGTGCTCTTCGGCGACGGCGCCGGCGCGGTGCTGCTGGAGCCATCGCCGGAGGAGGAGAACCTGGGCCTGCTCGACTACCTGCACCAGATCGAGGGCTTCGGCGGCCCCAGCCTGTATATGCCCGCCGGCGGCAGCCTGCATCCCGCCTCCGTTGAGACCGTCGCCAACCGCGAGCACTTCGTGCACCAGGACGGCAAATCGGTCTTCAAGTACGCGGTGCTGAAAATGTACGAGATCTGCGAGGCGATCCTGAAGCGCAACGGCTTCACCGCCGGCGACCTGGATTGCTTCATTCCCCACCAGGCCAACCTGCGCATCATCCAATCCACGGGCGAGCGTCTGGGGCTCGATCCCAAGCGCACGCTGGTGAATATCCAAAAGTACGGCAACACCACCGCCGCCACCATTCCGCTCGGCATGCGCGACGCGCAGGACCAGGGGCTGCTCCGCCCCAACGCACTGCTGCTGTTGGCCGCGGTCGGCGCCGGCTATACCAGCGGCGCCCAACTCCTGCGCTGGGCGATCTAAGCTAGAAGGGGAAGGGAAGCGCCGTCCCCGGCGGCATCCCGGGGAGGTGCGGGGAGGAAGCATGCGCCTTCGCTTCGCCGCCGTACTGCTGGTATTGGCCGCGGCACAAAGCAGCCGCTATTACAAGCCCGGCTGGAACCTGTTTTCGCCGCAGCAGGACGTCGCCTACGGGCGGCAAGCGGAAGCGGCGGCGCTGCGCCAGCTGCCGCTGCTGCACGATGCGGCCGCGCAACAGTACCTCGCCGCGCTGGGCGACAAGCTGGCGCGGCACCTGTCCGGGCTGCGGTTCCCCTACCGGTTCCACATCGTGCGGCGGAAGGCGGTGAACGCGTTCGCCCTGCCCGGCGGGCCGATTTTTCTGTATACGGGCACGATCTGCTTTGCCCGCAACGAGGCGCAACTCGCCGGGGTGCTGGCGCACGAGGAGTCGCACGTCGCGCTGCGCCACTCCACCGCGATGGCCTCCAAGCAATACGCCGCCTCGATCCCGCTCGGCATTCTCGGCGGCCTGATCGGCAACGCCGCCGGCGGCCTGGCGCAGTTGGGGGCGAAGTTCGCGGTGGGCAGCGTATTCTTGAAGTATTCACGCGACATGGAGAGCCAGGCCGATGCGCTGGGGGCGCAGGACATGAACGCGGCGGGGTACGATCCGCGCCAGATGGCGCAGTTTTTCGAGCGGCTGGAGGCGCAACCCGGCGGCGGCGGCGTCCAGTTCCTGTCCGACCACCCCAACCCCGGCCACCGCATGGCCGCCGTCGAGGCGGAGATACCCACGCTCGGGCCGCATCCGCCGTACACCAACGATTCCGCCGCGTTTCGCCGCCTGCACGCCGCGCTGTGCGGCGGGCGTTGACCTGTGGCGGCGCCGGAAGCCATCGTCCGGGCGGAGCACGCCGCCAAGCGCTACGGCGAAGGCGAGGCCGCCACCTGGGCGCTGCGCGACGTGTCGCTGGTGGTGGCGGCGGGGGAGTTCGTGGCGGTGACCGGCCGCAGCGGCTGCGGCAAATCCACGCTGCTGCACCTGCTCGGCGGCATGGACCTGCCCACGCGGGGCGAGGTTTGGCTGCTCGGGCAGGCCACCACCGCGCTCGGCGACGACGCGCTCACCGCCCTGCGCCGCGGCGGCGTGGGTTTCGTGTTCCAGGCGTTTCACCTCCTGCCCACGCTCACCGTGCGCGAGAACATCGAGCTTCCGCTGACGCTGGCCGGACGCGCGCGCGGCGGGCGCGCCGCCGAGTTGGCGGCGGCGGTGGAGCTGGCGCACAAGCTCGACCGCTTTCCGGGCGAGCTTTCGGGCGGCGAGCAGCAGCGCGCCGCGATCGCGCGCGCGCTGGTCCATGAGCCCGCGCTGATCGTCGCGGACGAGCCCACCGGCAACCTCGATTCGCAATCCGCGGAGCTGGTGCTCCAGCTGCTCACGCGGCTCAGCCGCGAGCGCAACGCCGCGGTGGTGCTGGCGACGCACAGCGCGGAGGCGGCGGGGCTGGCGGACCGGACAGTCACGTTGGCCGACGGCGCCGTCGCCGCCACGCCGGTGGCGCGCTGATGCTGTTCCGCGCCCTGATTCTGCGCCCGCTGCGCCGCGACCTGGGCCGCACGCTGCTCAGCCTGGCGGCGATCGCCTTGGGCGTGGCGGTGGTGATCGCCATCCGGGTGGCCAACCGCAGCGCCATCGCCTCGTTCCAGCGGAGCGCGCAGGCGCTGGCGGGGGGCGCGCCGCTGCTCGCCACCGGCCCCGCCCCGATTCCGGCGACGCTGCTGCCGCGGCTGTTCCGGCTCAACGACCGCGCCGAGTTTCTGCCCTATCTCGACCGGCGGGCCTACGACCCCATGCACCACACCAGCCTCGAGGTGCTCGGCCTCGATCTGCTGGCCGCGCCGCCCGCCGGCGCGAACCTGGCGGCGCGTCGGCGGGCGCTCCGTAACCCGGGACCGCCGCCGGTGATGCTCTCCGCCGGCTATGCCGCCGCGCACCACCTGCGGGTGGACGGCCGCCTGCGGCTGGCCATCCACGGCCGGCTGCGGACCTTCGTCATCGCGGCGTTGCTGCCGGCCGCGCCGCTGGCGCCCCCGGACCTCGCGCTGCTCGACCTGCCGGACGCGCTGGCTGCATTCGAGCCGGGGCAGCCGCCGCACTTCGACGGCCTGCGTATCGAGCTGGCGCCGGGCGTGAGCGCGGCCGCGGTTGCGCGCGCGCTGCAGCCGCTGCTGCCCGCGCCCGACCGGGTCGCCCCGCCGGCCGCGCGGGTGGCGCAGGAGGCGCAGATGCTGGCGGCGTTTCGTGCCAATCTGGCCGCGCTCTCCTACGTTTCGCTGCTGGTGGGGTTGTTCTTGATCTACAACACCGTCTCCATCTCGGTGGTGCGGCGGC
>JAKAOE010000384.1 GCA_021823305.1 Acidobacteriota bacterium | reverse complement strand
GCGGGGGACACGCCGGCGTCGAAGCCGCGCGCGCCGCGGCGCGCATGGGCCTGCGCACCGCCCTGTTTACGCTCAACCCCGAGCTCATCGCCCAGATGCCCTGCAACCCCGCCATCGGCGGCATCGGCAAGGGCCATCTGGTGCGCGAGGTGGATGCGCTCGGCGGCCTGATGGGCGAAGCCACCGATGCGGTCGGCATCCAGTTCCGCCTGCTCAACACCAGCCGCGGGCCCGCGGTCTGGTCGCCCCGCGCCCAGGCCGACAAGAAGCTCTACCGGCAGCAGGTGCGCGCCCTGCTCGCCGAAGAACCCAACCTCGCCATCCGCGCCGCCGAAGTCTCCGGCTTGGATGTCGAAGCGCTGTCCGGCGGCAAGCGCCGCGTCCGCGGCGTCCGCCTGCGCGATGGCTCGGCCGTGGCCGCCGCCGCCGTGGTGGTCACCACCGGAACCTTCCTCAACGGCCTCATCCACGTCGGCGAGACCACCTATCCCGCCGGGCGCCGCGGCGAGCCCGCCGCCCAGTTGCTCGGCGAATCGCTCAAGCTGCTGGGCTTCGCCTGCGGCCGGCTCAAGACCGGCACGCCGCCCCGCCTCGACGCCCGGACCATTGACTGGGGTCGGTTCGAGCCGCAGCCCGGCGACCCCGAGCCCACGCCCTTCAGCTTCCTTACCCCGCGCATCCAGCGCGACCAGGTGCTCTGCTACTCCACCTTCACCAACCACCGCACCCACGCCGCCGTCCGCGCCAACCTGCACCGCAGCCCGCTTTACTCCGGCCAGATCGCCGGTGTCGGTCCGCGCTACTGCCCCAGCATCGAGGACAAGGTGGTGAAGTTCCCCTCCAAGGAGCGCCACCAGATCTTCCTCGAGCCGGAAGGGCTCGACACCAACGAGATCTACCTCAGCGGCATGTCCAGCTCCATGCCCGCCGACGTGCAGGCCGCCATGGTCGCCAGCATTCCCGGCCTGGAGCGCGCCACCATGCTGCGGCCCGGCTACGCCATCGAGTACGACTTCGTGCAGCCCACCGAGCTGCGCCCCACGCTCGAAACCAAGGCCATCGCCGGCCTGTTCCTGGGCGGCCAGATCAACGGCACCTCAGGGTATGAGGAGGCCGCCTGCCAGGGCCTGATGGCCGGCATCAACGCCGCCCTCCAGGTCAAGGGTTCACCCCCCCTGGTCTTAAGCCGCACCGAAGCCTACACCGGCATCCTGGTGGACGATCTCATCGCCCGCGGCGCCGACGAGCCCTACCGCATGTTCACCTCGCGCGCCGAGTTCCGCCTGCATCTGCGCATCGACAACGCCGACCTGCGCCTCACCCCCCTCGGCCGCTGCGCCGGCCTGGTGACGGACGAGCGCTGGCGCCGTTTCGAGGCCAAGCGCGCTCGCCAAGAGGCGGTCGAGGACCTGCTGCGCCGCGAGCGCCGCCCCGGCGATCCGCTCCCCGCGGCGCAGATGCTCAAGCGCCCCGAGACCCGCCTCGCCGAGTATGTCCCCTGGCTGCGCCAGCGCCTGCCCGACGTCGCCGCCGCGCAGGAGCGCGACGACCCCGCCGGCTGGGAGCTGAAGACGGTCGAAACCGTCATCAAGTTCGAAGGCTATCTCGCCCAGCAGCGCCGCCACATGGAGCAGTTGCGCGAGGCCGAGGGCAAGACCATCCCCGAAAGCTTCGACTACGACGCCCTGCCCGGCCTCTCGCTCGAGCTGCAGCAGAAACTCACCCGCGTCCGCCCCGCCACCCTCGGTCAAGCCTCCCGCATCCCCGGCGTCACGCCCGCCGCCCTCTCGCTGCTCTTGGTCCACTTGGAACTCCGCCGCCACGCCGCGGCGGAATAGGCGGTTCGAGCTTACAATTGCGGTTATGCCGCAGGTACAGGACCCGGATCGTGGCCCGGAGCTCTTCATCGGTCTCGCCGGGGCGGTTGGTACTGACCTGGATCTTGTCTACGACGGCCTTCAGCGCTCGCTGGCGACCGTCGGCTATGGGACAAGCAAGATCCATTTGGCGAAGCTTCTAAGCGAGCTCGACGAGTACTCTCTTCCCGAGGGGCACCACCGCGACGAATACCTCGACAAGATGATGAAGGCCGGGGACGACTTCCGGCGGAGCTCAAATCGCAATGATGCTGTCGCCTTGCTCGGGGCCGCATACCTTTATAAGAACCGCCCTCTCGTCGACGGGGAGCCGGGCGCGAGGGATAGGCACGCGTACGTTTTTCGATCGCTTAAGAGCCCCGATGAAGTCGCGACGCTTCGCGGGATCTACGGCGACAATTTCTATCTGGTTGCAGCGTACTCCCCAGAGCGAGAGAGACTCAAGGCACTCGCTGCGGATATCGCCCGGTCAAAGGGCGACCCGCTAGATGTCGACATTCCTGGCGCCCAGGATCTGGTAGACAGAGACAGGGCGGAGCCCGGGCTGACCTCTGGACAAAACTTGGAAGACACGTTTCACCTCGCCGATGTGTTTGTGGATGCCCGGAATTCGGAAGTCCTCTTCGGCGAAATCCAACGCTTTACCGAACTTGTCTTTGGGAATTCATTTCACACTCCGAACAGATCCGAGAACGCCATGTTTCAAGCGCAGGCGGCGGCATACCGCTCGGCCGAGCTCGGGCGACAGGTCGGCGCGGTTGTGGTCGACGGGGAGGGCAGCGTCATCGCGGTGGGCGTTAATGAGGTCCCGAAGGCTGGGGGAGGGCTCTACTGGTGCGACGACCCCAACGATTGTCGGGAGTACGTCGGCGGGTTCGACTCCAGCGACGCGCATAAGCGACGTCTGATCGAGGAGACGCTCGAGAATCTCAAGCGGGCGAACTGGCTAGTGCCGGAGGTCGCAGAGCAGCCGACCGAGAGCCTAGTGCGACGCGCGGTTGACCCGTCGGCGCCGGTTTTTCCCAAGGAGAGCCGGATTAGAAATTTAATCGAATTCGGACGTGCCGTTCACGCGGAAATGGCGGCGATCACGGACGCAGCGCGGAGGGGCTCCGCGCTCGATGGTGCGACAATGTACGTGACGACTTTCCCCTGCCATCTTTGCGCCCGCCATATTGTGGCAGCGGGGATTCGCAGCGTGCGATTCATCGAGCCGTACTCCCGCAGCCTTGCACCGGAG